>NZ_JBJJTJ010000015.1:0-92123 GCF_054177765.1 Modestobacter lacusdianchii
TCACCGCGGCGAGCGACCCGGACGACGTCACGCTTGAACTCCGGGGGGAACTTCTTGGGCACAGCGACATCCTTCCCGCGGGACAAGATCCCGCAGAACGAGTGTCAACTGAAGTCGCAGCAGTCCCCACCCGTTTCTGGGCCGCTCCGCACACGCCTTGACTCGTCGGGCGTTCGCGCAGGTCAGCGAACGGGTCAACCGGCCCGAATCCCGTGCCGGGAATCAACGGCCCGAATCTGGCGGCCCCTGACGTTTGTGGGCCGCTCCCGCTAGCCTGCGCGCGTGAACATGGTCGGCTACGCGCGGGTGTCCACCCTCGAGCAGGACCCGGCCTGCAGCACGACGCGCTGACCGCCGCCGGGGCGGTGCGGGTGTTCACCGACTACGCCTCCGGCGCCACCACCGCCCGACCGCAGCTGATCGCCTGCCTGGACTTCCTCCGACCCGGGGACACCCTCGCGGTGTGGCGGATCGACCGGCTCGGCCGATCCGTCGCCGACCTCACCACCATCGTCAACGACCTGGGCGCCCGAGGCATCCAGTTCCGGTCCCTGACCGAGGCCATCGACACCACCACCGTCGGCGGCGAGCTGGTCTTCCACATCTTCGCGGCCGTCGCGCAGATGGAACGACGCTTGATCAGCGAACGCACCCGAGCCGGCCTCGTCGCCGCCCGGGCCCGCGGCCGCGCCGGCGGCCGCCCCACCGTCATGACCTCCGAGCGGCTCACCGCCGCGCGGGCGATGCGCGCCCGGGGCATGACGCTGATCCAGATTGCGGCCACTTTGGGTGTTGGCCGCAGTTCCCTGGTGCGCGCACTGGCGCAAGCGCCTGCCACCCCAGCCGACCCGGTGAGGGCCGGCACCCATGCTGAGCAGACCGTCCTGGAGCTGCCAGAGCCAGCGGCCCAAGCGGCCGAGCCGGCGCCCGTCTCGTCCGCGGACCTGACAGTGCTTCCGGCGATCCAGTTGCTGGGGCGGACGGGGCGCCGCGGCGGGGAAGAGCTGGAGGCACTCGACTGGCCGACCGGCCACTCACCTGCCTGCCCTGACTGCACTTGCCCGACCACCGGCGTGGAGGAGCAGTACGCCCGCGTCCGCGGGCAGCGTGAGCCGGTCATCGTCGCACTCGCCCGACCTTGCGGTTGCCTCGTCGACGAGCACGTCACAGCCTTGCTGGCTGCCCCGAACACTTGAGTTGACCAGGACAAGCGGGTCCCCACGAAACCGTCGGTGCCATGCTCGGCCTGTGGACGACGACGATGCGAAGACGTACCTCCATGACGACCTGCGTTCGGTACGCAAGTCAATCCTCAGCAAGGTCGACGGTCTCACCGAGTACGACGTTCGACGTCCCCTTACGAGGACGGGCACCAACGTGCTCGGCTTGATCAAGCACTTGACCCTGTCTGAAGCGCGCTACCTCGGTGACATCTTCGGGCGGCCGTACCCCGAGCCGATCCCGAACTTCAACGATCCGCACTACTCGAACCGCGACACCCTCTGGGTCACCGAACGGGAGTCGCGCGGCGACGTCCTCGACGGCTACCGGCGGGCATGCGCTCATGCAGACGTCACGATCGAAGCCCTACCGATCAACGCGACCGGCTTCGTGCCCTGGTGGCCACAGCCAGACGTCAGGCTGTTCAACGTGATGGTGCACGTCCTGACGGAAACGACCCGGCATGCAGGTCATGCCGACATCCTGCGCGAACAGCTGGACGAGGTGGCCGCCAGCAATCTGGAGACGGCCAACGACGACTGGGCGGCACACCGGTTGCGCATCGAAGCCGCAGCACGGACGGCTGCCAGCGACCGTTAGATAGAGGACGTTATGTTGTTCGACCGTCGCCAAGGCGGGGCGGCATGCCCGAGGCTTGCCGCCGGCGACGAACCAGGCCGACCGGCCCCGCTGAAGGAGACGACCGGCGGTGACCGGCCGCCGGGGGTGAAGCCGGCAATCCGTAGCGGCGCCAACCCGATAGGCGCGAGGCAGCCCGCAGGCGACCGCAGGTCCAGAACAGCTGCCGGGCACGAGACCCGGATCGGCACCGAACCGATACGCGCGTCGGCCTCAACATGAGCAGGCGCCCTTGAAAGTGTTCACCCCGAAGGACACCCATCGGTCAGTCACCCCGATCAGGCGGCACCCTGAACAAGCAAGATCATGTCCGACACACCTCTTGCACCGTCGGTCCGAGAACTCGTGGTGACGTGTCCATGCACGTTCCTCCAGACGCTGGGGGCATGAGCAGCAAGGGATCCCCCGAGTACCGGGCTCGGCCTCGGGAGGGAGAGCGTCGGCGCCGAGCGGCACAGGAGCGAGCGGCCGTGCGACGAGATCCACCGGCGGCCAAGCCCTCGGCGCAGCCCGCTACGGACGGCCGGGCGAGGCGTGCGGCAGCGACCACCTGTGGCTGGTGCCACGGCCCGATAACCCCGCGGTCCCGAGGTCCAATCCCCAAGTGGTGCTCGGCCACCTGCCGGCATCGCGCCTGGGAGCAGACACGAGCCGCGGGATCGGGCCGGTCCGCGGTGGAAGTCGTCGAGCGCATCGTCGTCACCCCAACTCCCCCAGCGCAGCCGAGAGCGCCACGGCACGGTGAGTGGGCCGACGTGCTGCGCGAACTAGCCGGGCAGATCGACCGCGGGCTCATGTACGACCGGGAGCTGCCCGCGGTCGCCCGTGCAGTCGACGAGGTCATCGCGGCACTTCGTCGTCGCCCCTACCGCAGCTGAGGTCATCACCGCCGGCGCGTCTGGGGTGACAACGGGGTGACATGTCCGGTCGGTGCTGACTGGCAGCGATCGAGGCTGGTCGGCGCCTCCTCCTTGTAGCCAGCTGCGGCCCCCAGCAGCCGCCGTCCACCACCGGGAGACCTCGATGACCGTTCGACTGCTGACCACCGAGGAGGTGGCGGCTCGGTTCCGCACCAGCCCCGCCACGGTCCGCTACTGGCGGCACATCGGGATCGGGCCGGAAGGCGTCCGCGTCGGCCGCCGCGTCCTCTACGAGGAGACCGAGTGCGACCGCTGGTGGCAGGCGAAGGTCGCCGGGCAGCTCAACGGGGGCAGCCGGTGAGTCCACAGATCGGCGGCTCGGCCATCGCGCAGCGGCGGCCGCTCGCGGCAGGCTGAACTCCGAGCAGGGCCTGAGCAGCCGAGGAGAGACATGGCGAGCATCGCGCGGCGACCCGACGGCACGTACCGCCCGCGGTACCGCGATGCCGACGGCAAGGAGCACGCCCGGCACTTCAAGCGGAAGGTGGATGCTCAGCGCTGGCTCGACGAGGTCACCGCCTCCGTCGTCACCGGCACGTACGTCGACCCGAAGGCCGGCCGCGTGACCCTCTCGGCGTTCTACGCCACCTGGGCCGCTCGCCAGGTGTGGGCGCCGGGCACCGAGCTGGCGATGAGCCTCGCCGTCCGGTCCGCGACCTTCACCGATGTCGAGCTGCGACTGCTCCGCCGCTCGCACGTCGAGTACTGGGTGAAGCAGATGACCGCGGCTGGCCTGGCCCCGGGCACCATCCACACCCGGGTGCAGAACGTGCGCGCCGTCCTGCGCGGCGCCGTCCGGGACCGGGTGATCGCCACCGATCCCAGCGACGGGGTGACGCTCCCCCGCCGTCGGCGCCGCGAGCACGCCATGAGCATCCCCACGCCGCGCCAGGTCGGCGTCCTGCTCGCTTCCGCCGACGAGCGGTTCGCCGCCTTCATCGCCGTCTGCGCGTTCGGCGGCCTCAGGCTCGGCGAGGCGGCCGCGCTGCAGGTCGGCGACGTCGACTTCCTCCGCCGCCGGGTGGTCGTCAGCCGCCAGGTGCAGCGCGGACCCAACGGCACCGCCGAGCTGCGGGCACCCAAGCACGGCTCGGAACGGACGGTGGTCGTCCCCGACCGGCTGCTCACCCTCATCGCCGGGCACGTCGAGCGGCACCTGACCGCCGGCGGCCCGGACCGCTGGCTCTTCCCCACCCCGACCGGCACGCCGCCGCACCAGAACACCGTCGGCCACCAGTGGCGGAAGGCGCTCTCCGCGGCCGGGCTGACCGGCTTGCGGTTGCACGACCTCCGGCACTTCTTCGCCTCCGGCCTCATCGCCTCCGGCTGCGACGTGGTCACCGTCCAGCGGGCCCTCGGGCACGCCTCGGCGACCACGACGCTGAACACCTACGGACACCTGTGGCCCGACGCGGACGACCGCACGAGGGCCGCAACCGACGGTCTGATGTCCGCAGCACTCGACGATCCTGCGGACTCTGTGCGGACTGCACCCGCCTGACGGGCCGCTGACCTGCGGATTCAATGCACGTCAGACGTTGAAGCGGAACTCCACGACGTCGCCGTCGGCCATGACGTAGTCCTTGCCCTCGATGCGCACCCAGCCCCTGGACTTGGCCTCGGCCATCGAGCCGGCCTCCATCAGCTGGTCGAAGCCGACGATCTCGGCCTTGATGAAGCCGCGCTGGAAGTCGGTGTGGATGACGCCGGCGGCCTCCGGCGCGGTGGCGCCGACCGGGATGGTCCAGGCCCGCGACTCCTTGGGGCCGGCGGTCAGGTAGGTCTGCAGGCCCAGGGTGCGGAACCCGACCTTGGCCAGCTGGTCCAGGCCCGGCTCGTCCTGGCCGATGGAGGCGAGCAGCTCGGCGGCCTCGTCGGCGGGCAGCTCGATCAGCTCGGACTCGGTCTGCGCGTCCAGGAAGATCGCCTCGGCCGGGGCGACCAGCGCGCGCAGCTCGTCCAGCTGCGCGGTGTTCGCCAGCTCGTCGGCGTCCACGTTGAAGACGTACAGGAACGGCTTGGTGGTCAGCAGCGTCAGCTCGCGCAGCGGCTCGGGGTCGACCCCGGCGGCGAACAGCGTCTTCCCGGTGTTCAGCACCTCCTGCGCGGCAACGGCGGCGTCGTGCAGCGCCTTGCGCTCCTTGTCCTTGCGCGACTCCTTGTCCAGCCGCGGGATCGCCTTCTCCAGGGTCTGCATGTCGGCCAGCACGAGCTCGGTGTTGATCGTCTCGATGTCGTCGGCCGGGTCGACTTTGCCCTCGACGTGCACCACGTCGGGGTCGGTGAACACGCGGATCACCTGGCAGATCGCGTCGCTCTCACGGATGTTGGCCAGGAACTTGTTGCCCAGCCCCTGCCCCTCGCTGGCACCACGCACGATGCCGGCGATGTCCACGAACGACACCGTCGCCGGGATGGTCTTCTGCGAGCCGAACACCTCGGCCAGCCTGTCCAGCCGCGGGTCGGGCACGCCCACCACGCCGACGTTCGGCTCGATCGTCGCGAACGGGTAGTTCGCGGCGAGCACGTCGTTCTTGGTCAGGGCGTTGAAGAGGGTCGACTTGCCGACGTTGGGCAGGCCGACGATCCCGATGGTGAGACTCACGGGAGACCAGCTTACGGACGATCGCCGCCCTCCCAGCGTCGAGAGTCGTCCCGTCGCCGGGTCCCGCGTCGAGGACACCACGGCGGGACGTCTCTCGACGCGGGGCCCGGCGAGGTCAGCCGGCCGAGCCGGGGCCGGGCAGGAGGCCGCGCTCGACGGCGACCAGCACCGCGCGGGTGCGGTCGTCGACCCCGAGCTTGGCGAAGACCCGCAGCAGGTGGGTCTTCACCGTCGCCTCGCCGATGAACAGCTCCCGGCCGATCTCGGCGTTGGTCAGCCCACGCGCCACCCCGCCCAGCACCTGCAGCTCCCGGGCCGTCGGCGCCTCGACCGCCGGCGCCCGCATCCGGGAGACCAGCCTGGCCGCGACCGGCGGGGCCAGCACCGTCTCCCCGCGGGCGGCCGCGCGCACCGCGTCGGCCAGCTGCGGCAGGGGCGTGTCCTTGAGCAGGTAGCCGGTGGCGCCGGCCTCCACCGCGCGCACGATGTCGGCGTCGGTGTCGTAGGTGGTCAGCACCAGCACCCGCACCCCCGGGTGCGCGGCGACGATGCGGCCGGTCGCGGTCACGCCGTCCATCCGGGGCATCCGCAGGTCCATCAGGACGACGTCCGGCGCGTGCTCGGCCACCGCGGCCAGCGCCGTCAGCCCGTCACCGGCCTCCCCCACGACCTCGACGTCCGGCTGCGCGGCGAGCCAGCCGACCACGCCGCCGCGCACCACCGGGTGGTCGTCGACCACCAGCACCCGCACCGTCACGACGCCGGCACCCGGACCGTCACGCGGGTGCCCGCCCCCGGTGCGGAGTCGACGTCGACCGCACCGCCCACCTCGGCGGCGCGGTCACGCAGCCCGGCGAGGCCCACCCCGGACGACGTCCCCGGGTCGAAGCCCACCCCGTCGTCCGCGACGTGCACCGACACCAGTGCCGACTCCCCCGTGCCCACCCGGCTGACCTGCAGCACCACCGAGCTCGCCGCTGCGTGCCGGCGCACGTTGGCCAGCGCCTCCTGCGCACCGCGCAACAGCACGATCTCCTCCGCGCGGGTCAGGCCGCGGGCCTCGTCGAGGGCCGCGAGGTCGACCCGGGTGGCGATGCCGGTCTCCCGGCCGAACCGCTCGGCCAGCCGCTGCAGCGCCTCGACCAGGGTGGCGCTGTCCAGCCCGGCCGGCGCGAAGGCCGCGACCATCGCGCGGGCCTCGGCGAGGTTGTCCCGGGCCACCTCCTCGATCAGCGCCAACCGCTCGGCGGCGGCGTCCGGCTCGGTGGGCAGCTGGGCCGCCGCGGTCTGGGCCAGCACCACGATGCTCGTGTAGCCCTGGGCCAGGGTGTCGTGCACCTCCCGGGCCCACCGCTCCCGCTCCGCGGCGATCCCCTGCTGGTGGTGGGCCTCGGCGAGCTCCCCGCGGGTGGCCTCCAGCTCGGCGATCAGCCGCGCCCGCTCCCGACTCTGCTGCAGGACGCGGCTGACCCACACCCCCAGCGCCACGCTGAACACCAGGCCGATGCCCGAGTCGAGCACCTCCGACAGCGGCTCGGCCCCCCGCCGCCACGCCGTCGCCGGGCCCACCGCGCTGGCCACGGCGAGCAGCACCGTCCACACCGTGCCCGGGCGGGGCGACTCGACCAGGAACCAGATCTGCGGATAGGCCAGGAAGAGCAGGAACAGCAGCTGGGGCGCCTGCCAGCCGAGCACCCCGAAGACGGCGACGAGCACGGTCAGGTAGCCGACCGCGCGGGCGGGGCGCTCGTCGGCGAGCGCGGGCGCGCCCAGGAACAGGTAGGCCACCGCCAGGACGGCGAGCGCCGTCAGGGCCCACCGGGTCGAGCCCTCGACCCGGCCGACCTGCGTGGCCACCACCGCGAGGGCCAGCAGCGTCACGAACGCCACGTGGAAGCCGACGACGGTGGCCCGCCAGCCGCGCCCGGACAGCGGCGAGCCGCTGTCCTCCCCCCGGGCGGGGAGGACAGCGGCCTGCAGCCGGGCGGCGACGCTCAACGGTCGGCCCTGCTCAACGATCGGCCCTGCTCAACGGTCGGCCCTGCTCAACGGTCGGCCTGGCGCCAGCGGAACGTCCGGGTGCACACCACGACGCCGATGATCACCCATGCGACCAGCACGAGGGCAGTCCTGCCGTGCTCCCATCCCCCGGCCACCTCGAACGCGGCGGCCTCGTCGGGCAGGAACGCCGACCGCATGCCCTGGGTGAGCCACTTCAGCGGGAACACCGCGGCCACCTGCTGCATCCAGCCGGGCAGCTCCGGGAAGGCGAAGAACACCCCGCTGAAGAACTGCAGGACCACGGCGAACGCCGTCACCCCGGTGGTCAGCGACTGGGCGCTGCCCGGCAGCCCGGCGACGGCGATGCCCAGCACCGTGCCGGCCAGCGACCCGAGGACGGCGACCCAGCCGAACGTCGCCCAGTGAGCGGCGTCCGCCGGCATCGGGACGTCGTAGCCCCAGTGCGCCACCGGCAGCAGCAGGGCCAGCTGCACCGCCGCCGTGACCAGCACGAGCCCGGCCTTGCCGGCGAAGTAGGCCACCGGCGGGGTGCCGAGCACCTGCAGGCGCTCGAGCTGACCTGCCTCGCGCTCCGCGGCGATCGAGGTGGCGATCGACTGGAAGCTGGTCAGCATGATGCCGGTGGCGGCGATGCCGGCCAGGAAGTACTGCGGGAACGGGACGCCGCCGGGCAGCACGTCGCCGCCGAGCACCGAGCCGAACACGACCATCATCACGATCGGGTAGGCGAAGGAGAACACCACCTGCTGGCGTTCCCGGGCGAACAACCGCAGCTCCAGCCGGGTGCGGGCCACGGCGATCCGCGCCGCCGGGGGCGGGGCCGGGCGGGCGGGGGCGTCGAGGGTGGTGGTCACTGCTCTCCTCCAGGGGTGCCGACGAGCTGCAGGTAGACGTCCTCCAGGCCGGGCCGGGTGACGGTGAGGCCGGGGACCTCGTGCGGGGTGCTGTTCAGCAGGTCGCGCAGCACCGCGGCCGGCGCACCGGTGCGCACCGACCGGCGGGCTCCGCCCTCGAGCCAGGAGACGGTCGCCACCCGGCGCAGCTGCGCGCCGAGCTCGGCCGGGGGCGCGACCTCGACCAGCCGGCCGCCGGCGATCACCCCGACGCGGTCGGCGAGCTCGGCGGCCTCGTCCAGGTAGTGGGTGGTGAGCAGCACCGTCGTCCCCTCGGCGCGCAGGCCGCGGACCAGCTGCCAGAACTGCCGCCGGGCCACCGGGTCCATCCCGGTGGTCGGCTCGTCCAGGAACACCAGCTCCGGCCGGCCCTGCACGCCCAGCGCCACGGCCAGCCGGCGGCGCTGGCCACCGGAGAGCCGCCCCACCCGGGTGCCCGCCTTCTCCTCCAGCCCCACCGCGGCCAGCAGCTCGACCGTCGGGCGCGGGCGGGAGTGGTAGGCGGCGAAGTGGTCCAGCGCCTCGCGCACGGTCAGCGCCTGCGCCGCCCCCTCCCCCTGGCTGACCACGCCGATCCGGGCCCGCCAGGCGCGGCCGGCGGTCGCCGGGTCGGCACCGAGCACCTGGACCTCCCCGGCGTCGCGGGACCGCACCCCCTCGAGCACCTCGATGGTGGTGGTCTTGCCCGCCCCGTTGGGCCCGAGCAGGGCGAAGCACTCCCCGCGGACCACCTCCAGGTCGAGGCCGTCGAGCACGGCCCTGCCCCCGCAGCTCTTCGCCAGCCCGCGCACGACCACGGCGGGGGCGTCCGCGGTGGTCGGGGCGGGCGGTGCCCACTCGGTCGTCGTCATGCGCTGAGCCTGTCCACGCGAGGACGCCACCGGGACCACCGGAGCGTGGGCCGGACGTCCACCGACCGGTGGACGTCGAGCCGCTCACCGTCCCGTCCGAAAGCCGCCAGTCAGGCACCGCCGGCGGTGCCATGCTCGTGCCATGACGACGACGCTGGCGCGCGGGCAGCTCGACCCGACCCGCTGCTACCGCGCCGTCTCCAGCCGGGACCCGCGCTTCGACGGCTGGTTCGTGACCGCGGTGCACAGCACCGGCATCTACTGCCGCCCCTCCTGCCCGGCGCGCACGCCGCTGGAGCGCAACGTCTCCTTCCACACCACCGCCGCCGCGGCGCAGGCAGCCGGCTTCCGCGCCTGCCGGCGCTGCCGCCCCGACGCCGTCCCCGGGTCGCCGGACTGGGACGTGCGGGCCGACGTCGTCGCCCGGGCGATGCGGCTGATCGCCGACGGCGAGGTCGAGCGGGCCGGCGTCGGCGGGCTCGCCGCCCGGCTGGGGTACTCCGAGCGCCAGCTGCACCGGCTGCTCACCGGCGAGCTCGGCGTCGGCCCGCTGGCGCTGGCCCGGGCGCAGCGCGCGCAGACCGCCCGGCTGCTCATCGAGACCACCCGGCTGCCGATGGCCGACGTCGCGTTCGCGGCCGGCTTCGCCAGCATCCGGCAGTTCAACGACACGGTGCGCTCGGTGTTCGGGACGACGCCCTCGGCGCTGCGCCCGGCCACCCCGCGCAGCGACGGCGGCCCGCCCGGCTGGCTGACCCTGCGGCTGGCCGCCCGGGCGCCCTTCGCCGCCGACGAGGTGCTGCTCTTCCTCGGCGCGCACGCCACCCCGGGCCTGGAGGAGTGGGACGGGACGACGTTCTCCCGGGTGCTCGACCTGCCGCACGGGCCGGCCGTCGTCCGGCTCTCCCCCGCGCCCGACGGTGGGCCGGCGGTGCTCGCCCGGCTGCGGCTGACCGAGCTGCGCGACCTGGGGGTCGCCGTGGCCCGCTGCCGGCGGCTGCTGGACCTCGACGCCGACCCGGCCGCCGTCGACACGGTGCTGGGCGCCGACCCGGCGCTCGCCCCGCTGGTCTCCGGTGCACCGGGCCGCCGGGTGCCGGCCGCTCCGGACGCCGACGAGCTGGCGGTGCGCGCCGTGCTCGGCCAGCAGGTGTCGGTGGCCGGCGCCCGCACGCTGACCGCGCGCGTGGTGACCGCCGCCGGCCGGCCGCTCGCCGAGCCGGTCGGCACGCTCACCCACGCCTTCCCCCGCCCGGCCGACCTGGCCGACGCCGACCTCTCCGCCGTCGGCCTGACCGGGGCACGTCGCCGCACCGTGCACACGCTGGCCGCCGCGCTCGCCGACGGCAGCGTCGCGCTCGACCCCGGCGCGGACCGCGAGACGGCGTCCCGCCAGCTGCTCGCCCTGCCCGGCATCGGCCCGTGGACGGCGGCGCTGGTCGGCCTCCGCGGCCTGGCCGACCCCGACGTCTGGCTGCCCGGCGACCTGGCGCTGCGCCGCAGCCTGACCGCGCTGGGCAGCTCCGACGCCGACGCCGCGACCCGCTGGCGGCCGTGGCGCTCCTACGCCGTGATGCACCTCTGGGCGCTCGCCGTGCCCGACCTGTTCACCCGCGGCACCTCTCCCGAACGGAGCCCGTCATGACCACCGCCCCCGCCCGGTACGCCACGGTCGACACCCCGCCCGGCCCGTTCACCGTGCTCGTCACCGCTGGCACCGACGGCACCGACGTCGTGCTGGCCAGCGGCTGGACCGACGACGTGACCGAGCTGCTGCCCGTCGTCCACCGCTCGCTGCGGCCGACCTGGGTGGAGCGGGCCGACGACGACCTGCCGGTGCTGACCGCGGTCGAGGCGTTCTGCGCCGGCGACGTGACCGCGATCGACGGGGTGCCGGTGCGGCAGCGGTCGGGGCCGTTCCTCACCGACGCCTGGGACGTGCTGCGCACCGTGCCGGCCGGCGCCCCGGACACCTACGCCTCCTTCGCGCAGCGCTGCGGCCGGCCGACCGCGGTGCGCGCCGCTGCCGGGGCGTGCGCGAAGAACGCCGCCGCGCTGTTCGTGCCCTGCCACCGGGTACTGGCCACCGGCGGCGGGCTGGGCGGCTTCCGCTGGGGCACCCCGGTCAAGCGCTGGCTGCTCGACCACGAGGCCGCGCACGCCCCCGTCCCGGCCTGAGCCCGGCCCGCCTGACCGGTTCTGTCGGACCCCTCCGGCAACCTGACGGGCATGGACGCCGCCTCCCTGCTGCTCGGGCTCCTGCTCGGTGCCCTGCTGGCCACCGCGATCACCCTGGGCGTGGTGGCGCTGCGCGGCCGGTCCACCGCGGCGCCCGACGCCCTGGAGCCGGTGCACGAGTCCCTCGACCACCTGCACCGCCTGCTGGCCGGCATCGAGCGCGACCGGGCCACCGCCCACGGCGAGCTGCGCGAGCAGGTGGGCACCATCGGCCAGACCTCCACCCTGCTGCGCCAGGAGACCGCCGCCCTGGTCACCGCGCTGCGCACCCCGCACGTGCGGGGCCGCTGGGGCGAGCTGCAGCTGCGCCGGGTGGTCGAGGTGGCCGGGCTGCTGGAGCACTGCGACTTCGTCGAGCAACCGTCGGGCACCACCGACGACGGCGCACGGGTGCGGCCCGACCTGGTGGTCACCCTCGCCGACGGCCGGCAGGTGATCGTCGACGCGAAGGTGCCCTTCACCGGCTACATCGAGGCGGTGCAGGCCACCGACCAGTCGGTCCGGGCCCAGCGGGTGGCCGACCACGCCCGGCAGCTGCGGGTGCACGTCGACGCCCTGGCCGCCCGCCGCTACCCGACGGCCTTCGGTTCCGCCGCGCCGTTCACCGTGCTGTTCGTCCCCTCCGACGGCTTCCTCACCACCGCGCTCGAGGCCGAGCCGGACCTGCTGGAGCACGGCTTCGCCCGCGACGTCATCGTGGCCACCCCGAGCACCCTCCTGGCCCTGCTGCGCACCGTCGCCTACTCCTGGCGGCAGGAGCGCCTGGCACAGGACGCCGCCGCCGTGCTCGAGGTCGGCCGCACCGTGCACGCCCGGCTGGGCACCCTCTCCGGCCACCTGACCCGGCTGGGGTCCGCGCTGGGCTCGGCGCTGACCCGCTACAACGAGACGGTCGGCTCCTACGAGCGGTCGGTGCTGGTGGCCACCCGCCGCTTCGACGACCTCGGGGTGGCCGCCGCCCCGGTGCCGACGCCCGCGCCGGTCGAGGGCACCGTCCGGGTGCTCCGTTCCGTGCCCGACGACGACACCGCCGTGCCGGCCGCCGGCGAGCTCCCGCTGCCGGGGCTGCACTCCTCCGTCCGCCCGCCGGCCGACCTCGCGCCGCCGGTCCGACCGGAGGCCGTACGGCAGACCGAGCTCGACGCCGGGCGGCACACCGGGTTCGACACCGGGCGGCACCCCGGGCCCGACACCGGGCGGCACACCGCTGAGCGAGACGGCACGCACGGCTGACCGGCCCCTCGCCGCCACCGACGGCAGGCCCGGCGGCCCGCCCCTCCGCCGGCCACCGGCGCGGTGGACGCCATCGGCGGAGGGAGCCCCGGGGTCGGTGGGGCTGCTGGGGCGGCGGTCCGCACATGTCGCCAGGTGAGCAGCCGGACACCAGCGAGTTCTGACCCGCCGCATCGGTCGACGTCCAGCGTCTACTCAGGGAGGGCCGTTACCGTGGCCCGGTCGGTGCGGGTCCAGGCGCGCACCGCGAACGAGGAGGTGCAAGATCGCTCCGGTGACTGTCGATGCCAGGCGGGAGGCTGCTGTGCGCGCAGAACCCAGCGACGCCGGCCGAGCCGCAGGTCGGGCCTACCCGTCGCCGCGTGCGGGGAGCGTCCCGTCCCGCAGCCGCGCGGACCGCGACCGCCTGCTGCAGGACCGCGACCGCCGCACCCCCGACCGCCGGCCGCCCGTGCCGCGCGAGCCCGCCCGCGGCGGCCGCCACTCCGGCGAGTTCCGCCGGCCGGTGCCGCAGCCGGCGCGCGAGGTCCGCGGCGACCGGCACACCGGTTCCTCCGCTGCCCGCAGCGTCCCGGTGTCCGGGCCGCGCGTGCCGGGCGTCGTCGCCCTGATGGGCGTCTTCCTGGTCACCCTGGTCGCCGCTGCCGCCGACTCCTACGTCGGGATCGGGCTGGGGATGATCACCCTGGTGGCGCTCACCGTGTCCACGGTCCTGGCCGCACTGGTCACCCGGCGCCGCGACCTGCTGACGGTCGTGGTCGCCCCGCCCCTGGTCTTCTGCGCCGTCGCGCTGGCCAACATCGGCCTGGCCCCCTCGGCCACCCTGAACCTGCCCAGCCTGGTCACCCTGCTGGTCCGCGGCTTCCCGGCGATGGCGATCGCCACCGGCGCCGCGCTGGCCCTCACGCTCGTCCGGCTCGCCACCCGGCGCTGAGCCACCCACACGCAGAACGGCCCGGCACCCCCTCGGGGGCGCCGGGCCGTTCTGCGTCGTCCGGACCGTCGGGGCCCGTCCTCGGCTCGCGCAGGGGACGGGGCCTACCTCAGTCGGTCTCGACCGCCAGCGCCTCGCGGCGGGGCTTCAGCTCGTGCGGCAGCGCGAAGACCAGACGCTCCTCGGCGGCCTTGACCGTCTCGACGTCGGCGTAGCCACGCGCCGCGAGCCAGTCGAGCACCTCACTGACCAGGATCTCCGGCACCGAGGCGCCGCTGGTCACCCCCACGGTGCCGACGCCGGCCAGCCAGGCCTCGTCGATCTCGGAGGCGAAGTCGACCAGGTGCGAGTCGCGGGCACCGGCCTCCAGCGCGACCTCGACCAGCCGCACGGAGTTCGACGAGTTCGTCGACCCGACGACCAGCACCAGGTCGCACTCGGCGGCCATCTGCTTGACGGCCTGCTGCCGGTTCTGCGTGGCGTAGCAGATGTCGTCGCTGGGCGGGCTCTGCAGACCCGGGAAGCGGCTCTTGAGCGAGTCGACCGTCGCCAGCGTCTCGTCGACCGACAGGGTCGTCTGGGACAGCCAGACCACCTTCTCCGGGTCGCGCACCTGCACGTTGGCGATGTCCTCGGCGCCGTCGACGAGCTGGGTGTTGGCCGGGGCCTCACCCATCGTGCCCTCGACCTCCTCGTGCCCGCGGTGGCCGATCAGCAGGATGTCGTAGTCGTCCTTGGCGAAGCGCTTGGCCTCCATGTGCACCTTGCTCACCAGCGGGCAGGTCGCGTCGATCGTCTGCAGCGACCGGGCCTGCGCCTCGGCCTTCACCGCCGGGGAGACGCCGTGCGCGCTGAACACCACGACCGCACCCTCGGGCACCTCGTCGGTCTCCTCCACGAACACCGCACCCCGGCGCTCCAGGGTCGCGACGACGTGCTTGTTGTGGACGATCTGCTTGCGCACGTACACCGGGGCGCCGTGGATCTCGAGTGCCCGCTCGACCGCGACCACCGCCCGGTCCACGCCGGCGCAGTAGCCCCGGGGATCGGCCAGCAGGACGCGTCCGCGCGGTTCAGCCATGACCCCATCGTAGGTGCGTCACGCGCGACGGACCGGTCCCGGCGCGACCCGGTGGGTGGCGCTGCACACGCCACGGCGGCCGTGCGGCCACCGGATGGGGTGGTCGTGCGCCCGGTCGGGCTGCCGGTGGTCGCCCGGTGCGGCACGCTGGGGACATGGCTCGAGAGATCCCCGAGGTGGTCCGCGCTGCCGCCGGACTGGCCGCCACCGTGCTGGACGAGGCGCGCAAGCTGCCCGAGACGCTGCCCGGCCTGCCGGTGCGGCTGATCGGCCAGGCGCTGCAGACCTCCCTGCGCCTGCAGCAGCAGTACTCCGGGCTGGTCGCCCGCGGCGACGAGGTGTTCACCGGCCTGCGCGGGGACGCCGAGCCGGGCATGGCCACCTTCGACGACGACGAGGACGACGACCTCGCACCGCCGGCCCGGCCGGCCGGCGCCGCGGGTCTGCGCAGCTCGGCCTTCGACCGGGTCGCCGACCTGCCCGACGACGCAGTGGACGAGGAGCTCGCCGACGACCTGGCCGACGACCTGGCCGTCGCGGACCTGCCCGTGGCCGACGCCGACCTCCCGGCGGCCGACGACGACCTGGCGGTGGTCTCCCCCGACCTGCCGGAGGCCGATGACGACGCGCTGGTCGCCGACAGCGACCTCTCGGTGGCCGAGGCCGAGGATCTGGCCGAGGAGGCGGCCGCCGTGCTCAGCCTCGCCGCCGGCGACGACGCCGACCTCTCCCCCGCCGAGGTCGCCGCACTGCCGGCCGACCCGCCCGCCGACGCCGTCACCGCGGTCGTCGACGAGCTGGCCGCCGAGGTGGCCGACGAGGTCGCTGCGGAGGTGCCCGACGCCGTCCCGGACGAGCTGCTCGACGACCTCACCGCCGAGACGGTCACCGACATCGCCGAGGAGGAGACCGCCGTCGAGGAGGCGGTCGCCGACGAGCTGATCGCCGAGGCCGCCGTCGGGGGCACCCCGCCGGCCGACGACGAGCCGACCGGGCCGCCGACGCTGGACGACGTGACGCCGCAGGCCGCACCGGAGCAGACCGAGCTGGTCGACGACGCCGACCCGGCCGTCGGGGCCCTGGCCGACGCCAGCGAGGAGCTCGTCGACCTGGGTGGGCCGGAGGCCGCGGAGAGCGTCACCCCGGGCAGCCCGGTCACCGACAGCGCGGCCAGCGACCCGCTCGTCCCGGCCGACACCACCAGCGCCGCCGACGACACGACCGGCGACACCGCACCGGCCGGGGACGCGGCGCCGGCGGCCACCAGCCCGGTGGAGGGCTACGACTCCTTCAGCATCCCAGCGCTGCGCGGTCACCTGCGCGCGTACCCGGCCGAGACGGTCGCCGACCTGCTCGACTACGAGCGCGCCACCCGGGCCCGCGCCCCGTATGTCACCCTGCTGCAGAACCGGCTGGAGAAGCTGAGCATCGACCGCGGCTGATCCGCCGGCGGGAGCACCACGGACCGGGGAGACGGTGGGCAGCGAGCACACGGACGGGCCCGGGACGCCCCGGCGGAGGTCCCGGCGACTGGTCCCCCTGCTGACGCTGGTGACGGTGCTCGCGGTGGCTGTCGGCCTGGTCGTCTGGCTGCGGGCCGGCGGGACGGGGAGCGAGGTGCCCCGGTCCGCCGGCCCGGTGACGACCGCGCCCGCCCCGGTCTCGACGGCTCCGACGTCCTCGGCACCGGCGCCGACGCCCACGCCGACCGCCACGCCGACCCCGACCTTCGACCGCGCCCAGCTGTCGATCACCGACCCGGCCAGCCCGTGGGTGGTGGTCAACAAGGCCCGGCCGCTGAGCCCGATCGACTTCGCGCCCACCGACCTGGTCGCGATCGGAGGCGGCTACCAGCTGCGCGCCGAAGCGGCGCAGGCGATGGACGCCATGCTCGCCGCCGCCGCGGCCGAGGGCCTCCGCATCGACGTGCAGAGCGCCTACCGCGCCTACGACTACCAGGTGGGCCTCTTCGACGCCCAGGTCAGCCGGTTCGGCGAGGCACGAGCCGAGGTGCAGGTGGCCCGCCCCGGGTACAGCGAGCACCAGACCGGCCTGGCGGCCGACGTCGGCGGTGGCGGCTGCGACATCGAGAGCTGCTTCGCCACCACGGCCGAGGGGCAGTGGGTGGCCGCCCGCGGCCCGGAGTTCGGCTGGCTGGTGCGCTACCCCGACGGCCGGCAGGACGTCACCGGCTTCAAGTACGAGCCGTGGCACGTGCGGTACGTCGGTGTCGCCCTGGCCACCGAGATGCAGCGCACCGGGGTGCCGACGATGGAGGAGTTCTTCGGGCTCCCCGCCGCCCCCGGGTACCTGGGCTGAGCCCGGGCCTCTGGCAGGCTCGGTGCCGTGACCAGTCCGTCGTCCCCCGAGTCGCCGTGGCCGGTGCGGACCGTGGCCCGCAAGGTCGCCGAGTGGATCGGCCGGCTCGGTGAGGTGTGGGTCGAGGGCCAGGTCGCCCAGCTCTCCCGCCGGGGCAACGCGGCGACGGTCTTCCTCACCCTCCGCGACCCCGCGGCCGACCTGTCGGTCCCGGTCACCTGCCACCGCGACGTCGCCGACCGGCCCGGCCTGGAGCTGACCGAGGGCGCCCGCGTGCTGGTCCGGGCCCGCCCCGACTACTACGTGGCCCGCGGCTCCTTCTCCCTGCGGGCCACCGAGATCCGGGCGGTCGGCCTCGGCGAGCTGCTGGCCCGGATCGAGCGGATCCGCCGGCTGCTGGCCGCCGAGGGGCTCTTCGACGTCGCCCGCAAGCGGCCACTGCCCTTCGCGCCGGCCGTCGTCGGGGTGATCACCGGTCGCGACTCCGCCGCCGAGCGCGACGTGCTGGTGACCGCCCGGCGCCGCTGGCCCGCGGTCCGGTTCGCGGTGCACAACTGCGCGGTGCAGGGCCCCACCGCCGCCGAGTCGGTGATCACCGGGCTGCAGCGGCTGGACGCCGACCCGACCGTCGAGGTCATCGTCATCGCCCGCGGCGGCGGGTCGGTGGAGGACCTGCTGCCCTTCTCCGACGAGGGCCTGGTGCGGGCCATCGCGGCCAGCCGCACCCCGGTGGTCACCGCCGTCGGGCACGAGACCGACACCACGCTGGTCGACCACGTCGCCGACGTGCGGGCGGCCACCCCCACCGACGCCGCCCACCGGGTCGTGCCGGAGATCGGTGAGCAGCGCCAGCTGGTGCAGGGGCTGCGCGCCCGGGCCCGGCACCTGCTGGCCGGCCGGCTCGACCAGCAGGAACGCTGGCTGGAGTCGGTCCGCAGCCGGCCGGTGCTGGCCGATCCGCAGCGGCTGCTGGCCGGCCGCTCCGACGACGTGAGCGCGCTGCGCGCGCGCTCGACCCGGACCCTCACCCACCGGGTCGAGGCCGCCGAGCGGGACGTCGAGCACGCCCGGGCGCGGGTCGCCGCGCTCTCCCCGGCGGCGACCCTGCAGCGGGGCTACGCCGTGGTGCAGCGGGCCGACGGCGCGCTGGTGCGCGACCCGGCCGAGGTGTCCGACGGCGAGCGGCTGCAGGTGCGGGTGGCCGGTGGCCGGCTCTCCGTCCGCGTCGCCAGCCCGCACACCGGGGACGACGCCGACAGGGACGACGCCGGCCGGGACGACACCGACAGGGCCGATGCCGGCAGGGACGATGCCGGCGGGGACCAGCGCACCGGCGGCCGGGCGACCGAGGAGGATGGGCGATCGTGAGCGAGACGCCGGAGCCGACCCAGACCTACGAGCAGGCCCGCGAGGAGCTGGCCGACGTCGTCCGCCGACTGGAGGCCGGTGGGCTCACCCTCGAGGAGTCGCTGACGCTGTGGGAGCGCGGCGAGGCGCTGGCCGAGCTGTGCCAGCACTGGCTCGACCGGGCCCGCGAGCGGCTAGCCGCCGCCGCCCCTACCGACACCCAGGACTGAGGCTCCCGGACCGCGAGCCTCAGTACGGCTGGAGCGAGGCGGCGAGGGTCGTCAGCTCCTCGTCCGAGGCGGAGCCGGTGACCAGCAGGGTGGCGTCGCCCTCGGTGCGGGTCAGCGCGAGCTCCCCGTTCGGCGCGGTGCGCCGCTGCCAGGTCTCGCCGGCCACCTGCTCGGTGCCGTCCTCGGCCGCGTCGTCCAGGACGTCGGTGAGCGCCTCGGCGTCGGCGTCGTCGCTGATCACGTAGCCGGCGTACTCCTCGGCGGGGGTGTACCAGCCGATCTGCAGGGTCACCGGGTCACCCGCCGACGCGGCCCCCGCGTCGGTGCGCACGCTCGTCGGCCGCCAGCCCTCGGGCAGGCCACGGGGCACGAGCACCGGGTAGCCGGCCACCTCGGCCGCCGCCCGCTCGGCACTGGTGGGGTCCACCTCGCGCACCGGGTCGCCGCCGTTGTACTTCAGCGCCGACCAGCCGACCAGCACCAGGCAGATGACCAGCAGCGGCAGCAGCGACCGGATCATGTTGGCCGCGGTGAACCGCTGCATGCGCTCCACCGCCGGGGACGCGGTCGGGGTGGTGCCCCCGTCGTCGGGGCCGGCCGCGGTCGCCCCGGCGGCGGGGACGGCGGGGCCCGCCGCACCGGCGGCGGGGGTGGGGACGGCGGTGGCCTGCTCGTCGGGGTGCGGACCGGTGTCGGGCATGCCCCTAGGATCGCAGCACCGCTCCCCCGCCCCGCCGAGCAACGTCCGTGGCCCCCGCCACGGCGTCCGCAGGGACCCAGGAGGGGGACCTTGCCCAGGAGGTCACGTGTCCCTGCCGCTCCCCGACGGTCCGCCCCCCGCCCGGCCTGCCTCCACGCTGCGCGCCGACCGTCCGGCACCCGACCGCAACCTGGCCCTGGAGCTGGTCCGGGTCACCGAGGCCGCCGCCCTGGCCGCCGGCCGCTGGGTGGGCCGCGGTGACAAGAACGGCGGCGACGGGGCCGCCGTCGACGCCATGCGCGCGCTGATCGGCACGGTGCACATGCGCGGCGTCGTGGTCATCGGAGAGGGCGAGAAGGACGAGGCCCCGATGCTCTACAACGGCGAGCACGTCGGCGACGGCTGGGGCAACGACTACGACGTGGCCGTCGACCCGATCGACGGCACCACGCTGATGGCCAAGGGCATGCCCAACGCCATCGCGGTCATGGCCGTGGCCGACCGCGGCGCGATGTACGACCCGTCGGCCGTGTTCTACATGGACAAGATCGCCACCGGGCCGGCCGCCGCCGACGTCATCGACATCACCGCACCGGTGGCGGAGAACATCCGCAAGGTGGCCAAGGCCAAGCGCAGCTCGGTCGGCGACGTCACCGTGTGCATCCTCGACCGCCCACGCCACGAGCAGCTGGTGAGCGAGGTGCGCGACGCCGGGGCCCGGATCAAGTTCATCACCGACGGCGACGTGGCCGGCGCGATCGCCGCCGCCCGCGAGGGCACCGGCGTCGACCTGCTGATGGGCATCGGCGGCACGCCCGAGGGCATCATCACCGCCTGTGCGCTCAAGTGCATGGGCGGGGCGCTGCAGGGCCGGCTGTGGCCCCGGGACGACGCGGAGCGGCAGAAGGCGCTGGACGCCGGCCACGACCTGGACCGGGTGCTGGCGATCGACGACCTGGTGCGCGGGGACGTGTTCTTCGTCGCGACCGGCATCACCGACGGGGAGCTGCTGCGCGGCGTCCAGTACCGGGCCGGTGGCGCGACCACGCAGTCGCTGGTCATGCGCTCGCGCTCGGGCACGATCCGGTCGATCGACAGCCTGCACTCGCTGGAGAAGCTGAACCAGTACTCCGCCGTCCCCTTCGGCGACGAGTGAAGGACCCCGCTGCAGGCTCGCCGCGGGGCCATGCAGCGGGGCCGGGGGTCAGGGAGGAGGCGGGGTGCGGCGCTCGGCCAGGCGGTCGAGCACGGCGCGCCAGCGGCTGGGCGACTCACCGGGCGCCAGGCTGCGCAGTTTGAGGTCACCGAACACGGTCCAGCCACGGACGACGACCCGCGGGGTGCCCGGCAGCCGCGGGACGGGCGCCAGGTCGGTCTTCCGGTCGCCGAACACCGTCCAGCCCTCGATCTCGGCGGCCACGCCCTCGCTGACGATGACCTCCACGTCGCCGAAGACCGTGCCCAGCTGCAGCGCCACCGTCTCCTCGGCGGTGCGCAGCCCGCGCAGGTCGATCCGGACGTCGCCGAAGACGGTGGTCGCCTGCCGCGGCACGCTGGTCGTCGCGGTGAGCTTCACGTCCCCGAAGACGGTCGAGATCGACCCCGTCGTCCGCTCACCCACGATCTCGCCGACCGCCGGCACCGCCGACGCGGGCGCGGGCAGGTCGGCGAGCAGCTGGTCCAGCTCGGCGGTGGTCGTCGCGCCGTAGGCGGCCTCGACCCGCTGCCCGAACTCGTCGAGGTCGATCCGGCCCTCACCGACCGCCGTCTGCAGCCGGTTCACCACCGCCTCGCGCTCGGCGTCGGAGGCGCGGACCACGGGGCTGTCGGGAGCCGGCTGCTCGCTCATGGGCCGGACCCTAGCGCCGCGCTCAGTCCAGCTCGGTGCAGGCGTACACGGTCATCGCCTTGACCCGCCCGCCGCAGGTGGTGGCGTACTCCTCGTAGGCCGACAGCGGCGGTGACTCGGCGTAGAGGTCGTCGCAGGACTGCAGCAGGCCGGTGAAGCACTCCTGCGCGTAGGCGTCCAGCGCCGGGTCCGAGCCGAGCCCGGCCGGGGCGACCGGCTCGGACTGCTCGATCGTCGAGCCGGGCGGGTACGCGTCCCAGTCGCCGTCCTCGATGCCGGCCAGGGCCTCGGCCGCCAGCCCGTCCGGGCTCGCGGCGAGGGCCTCGCCCAGGCCGCGGCCCAGGTCCTCGGCGCCGCCCCGCAGCACCAGCGAGGCGACGAGCACGGCGAGCACCAGGCCGAGCGCCAGCACGCCGGCCACCCCGATGGCGACCGCGGCCGGGACCCGGGCGGGGGCTGCGGCCGGAGCCAGGGGCGTGGCCGTCGGTGCCCCGGCCCACGCCGGGGCGGCGACACCGGGAGCGCCCGGCCACCAGGCCCCGTCCTGCCCCGCCGCGCCGGGCCACGGCTGCCCCGGGCCACCGGCCGAGCCGGGACCGGCCAGGTCGGGCCGGTGGGCAGTGGCGTCGTGCTGCTCGGACACGGGTCCTCCTCGGTCACGGGTCCGGCGGAGCGTAGGGGCGCGGTGGCCGCCCCGCGGGGCGCCGGGCCACCAGCACCTGACGGGCGTCGTCCCACGGGGTGTCTAGGGTCGCTCCCGGAGCACCCTCACCACCCACACCACACCGGGAGCGCACCGTGGCCACCGAGACGGACTACCGCGTCGAGCACGACTCCATGGGGGAGGTCCGTGTCCCGTCCTGGGCGAAGTGGCGGGCCCAGACCCAGCGCGCCGTCGAGAACTTCCCCATCTCCGGCACGCCGATCGAGCGCGAGCTGATCGCCGCACTGGCGTCGATCAAGGGCGCCGCCGCCACCGTCAACGCCTCCCTCGGCGTGCTGCCCCAGGCGACCGCCGACGCGATCGTCGCCGCCGCCGCGGAGGTGACCGCCGGGAAGTGGGACGCGCACTTCCCGATCGACGTCTTCCAGACCGGCTCCGGGACGTCGAGCAACATGAACACCAACGAGGTGATCGCCACCCTCGCCACCGAGGCGCTGGGCTCCCCGGTGCACCCCAACGACCACGTCAACGCCTCGCAGTCGTCCAACGACGTGTTCCCCTCGGCGATCCACGTCGCCGCCACCCGGGCCATCGTGCGCGACCTGGTCCCGGCGCTGGAGCACCTGGCCGCCTCGCTGGAGCGCAAGGCCACCGAGTACGCCGAGGTGGTCAAGAGCGGCCGCACCCACCTGATGGACGCCACCCCGGTCACCCTCGGCCAGGAGTTCGGCGGGTACGCCGCCGCCGTGCGCTACGGCATCGAGCGGCTGCACGCCTCCCTCCCCCGCATCGGCGAGCTGCCGCTGGGCGGCACCGCCGTCGGCACCGGGATCAACACGCCGCCCGGCTTCGCCGCCGCGATCATCGAGGCGCTCGCCGCCGACCTGGGGCTGCCGCTGTCCGAGGCGCGAGACCACTTCGAGGCGCAGAGCTCCCGCGACGCCCTCGTCGAGGGCTCCGGCCAGCTGAAGACCATCGCCGTCGGCCTGATCAAGATCGCCAACGACCTGCGCTGGATGGGGTCGGGGCCGCGCACCGGGCTGGGCGAGATCGCCCTCCCCGACCTGCAGCCGGGCAGCTCGATCATGCCGGGCAAGGTGAACCCGGTCATCCCCGAGGCGGTCATCCAGGTGGGCGCCCAGGTGATCGGCAACGACGCGGCGGTCACCTACGCCGGCACCACCGGCGTCTTCGAGCTGAACGTGACGCTGCCGCTGATGGCCCGCAACGTGCTGGAGTCGATCCGGCTGCTGGCCAACGTCAGCCGGGTGCTCGCCGACCGCTGCGTCGACGGGATCACCGCCAACGTGGAGCAGTGCCGCACCTACGCCGAGTCCTCGCCCTCCATCGTCACGCCGCTGAACAAGTACATCGGCTACGAGGAGGCCGCGAAGGTCGCCAAGCAGTCGCTGGCCGAGCAGAAGACCATCCGCCAGGTGGTGGTGGAGCGCGGCTACGTCGAGGCCGGGAAGCTCACCGAGGAGCAGCTGGACCAGGCGCTCGACGTGCTGTCCATGACCCACCCCTGAGCACGGTGACACGGCCCCGTCTCACCCGCAGCGGCGGGGCCGTGTCGCATCCCGGCCAGAACTGAGTAGCGTCCAGAGCTGATGAGCGAGACAGCGAACACCCCAGACACAGCCCTGCGCTGGCCCGGCGGCGAACTGCCGCTCCGGGTCGTCCCCGCGACCGAGGGGTCCGAGGGAATCGACACCAGCAAGCTGCTGGCCACGACCGGCCGGGTGGCCCTGGACATCGGGTTCGTGAACACGGCGTCCTGCACCTCGGCGATCACCTACATCGACGGCGACCAGGGCATCCTGCGCTACCGCGGGTACCCGATCGACCAGCTGGCCGGCAAGGCCAGCTTCCTCGAGGTCTCCTACCTGCTGATCTACGGCGAGCTGCCCACGGCCGACGAGCTGGGGGCCTTCGACCAGCGAATCCGCCGGCACACCCTGCTGCACGAGGACCTCAAGCAGTTCTTCTCCGGCTTCCCGCGCGACGCGCACCCCATGCCGGTGCTGTCCTCGGCGGTCAGCGCGCTGTCGACCTTCTACCAGGACTCGCTGGACCCGTTCAACCAGCAGCAGGTCGAACTGTCGACCGTGCGCCTGTTGGCCAAGCTGCCGACGATCGCGGCCTACGCCTACAAGAAGTCGGTCGGCCAGCCGATGCTGTACCCGGACAACTCCCTGGGCCTGGTGGAGAACTTCCTGCGGATGACCTTCGGGTTCCCGGCCGAGCCCTACGAGGCCGACCCGGAGCTGGTCAAGGCGCTGGACATGCTCTTCGTGCTGCACGCCGACCACGAGCAGAACTGCTCGACGTCCACGGTGCGCCTGGTGGGCAGCTCGCACGCCAACATGTTCGCCTCGGTCTCCGCCGGCATCAACGCGCTGTTCGGCCCGCTGCACGGCGGGGCCAACCAGTCGGTGCTGGAGATGCTCGAGGCCATCAAGCGCGACGGCGGCGACATCAACCGCTTCGTCGACCGGGTCAAGAACAAGGAGCCCGGCGTCAAGCTCATGGGCTTCGGCCACCGGGTCTACAAGAACTACGACCCGCGCGCGACCCTGGTCAAGCAGACCGCCGACACCGTGCTGAACAAGCTCGGCGGCAACAACGAGCTGCTCGACCTGGCCCGCCAGCTGGAGGAGATCGCGCTCAACGACGACTACTTCATCGAGCGCAAGCTCTACCCGAACGTCGACTTCTACACCGGGCTCATCTACCGGGCGATGGGCTTCCCGGTGAAGATGTTCACCGTGCTCTTCGCCCTGGGCCGGCTGCCCGGGTGGATCGCCCAGTGGCGGGAGATGATCGAGGACCCGGCCACCAAGATCGGCCGCCCGCGCCAGGTCTACACCGGCGAGACCGAGCGCGCCTTCGTGGAGCTCGGCGACCGCTGACCCACCCCGCACCAGCCGAGGCCCCGTCGTCCCCTGCGGACGACGGGGCCTCGTCGTTCTCTCTCTCTCTCTCTCTCCCCCCCCCCCCCCGAAGGGGTGATCCGCCTCCCCCGAAGCGGTGAGGGCGCTCCACCCCCACCGGGGCTGCGTCGATGGGATCTGGACACCGGACGCCACCAGGCGTCCGGGCCGACCCGACGCAGCAGGGGGGACGACGGTGCCCGCACCACGCACGCCGGCCGCGACCCCGCGGCCGCGCAGCGGGTCCACCGCCCCGACCCCGGCCCGACGACCGGCCGCTCAGCCCCGCACCGGCACGGCCCGGACCCCGGCCGCCCGCACCGGCGCCCCCCGCACCGGGACACCGCGTACCGGTGCTCCCCGCGCCGGGACCGCGCGCACCGGCGCACCACGGGCCGGTGCTCCCCGTACCGGCGCTCCGCGCACCGGACAGCGCCCCGCCCCGCGGCGTGGTGCGCCCGCCCGCCGCCGTCCGCCGGCCGGCCGCCGTCCCGCCGCCCGGAGCACCCGCACCCCGGGTGCTGCCCGGCTCTGGTGGTCCCGGCTCGCCGTCGTCGGGGGCGCGACCCTCGCCCTGGTCGCCGTGCTCGCCTCCTTCGCCCAGCCGCCCACCGAGGCCGGCCAGGTGCCGCAGCCGGCCGGCGCCGTCGGCCAGGCGCAGCAGACGTCGGCCGTCCTCGCGGATGCCGCCGCCCGCTACCGTGCGGCCCTCACCGAGGCGACCGGCTTCGAGACCCAGGCCCGCCAGGCGCGGGAGGCCGGCACCACCGCGCTCGCCGCCGCGACCGCCGAGCGCGCCCGGGTGGGTGAGCACGCGGCCACCGCCTACCAGCGCAACCCCGCTGAGCGCTGGCCGCTGGCCCAGCTGTCGCTGCACGCCCCCGAGGCGACCGTCGACGTGCTGCACGCGCAGGGCCTCGCCGACCAGCTCACCGCCGACCGGGACGCCGAGGTGGCCCGCGCCGCCGTGGCCGCCGTGCGGGCGGCCGAGCAGATCGACGCCGCCGACGCAGCCGACGCCCTCGCCGCCGACGCACACCGCCGGGCCGAGGACGTGCTGACCGAGATCCGTGCCGTGGTCGCCGACCTCGACCCGGCGGTCAGCGCCCAGTGGGCCGCGTCGGGCACCAGCCTGAGCTCCGCCGGCCAGGACGCCGCCAACGCCGCCGCGCTCGCCGGGTGGCAGGACCACCTGGCCCAGCTGGCGCTGGCCGGGATCACCCCGCCGCCGGCCGCCGACCTCGCCGACCCCGACGACCTGCCCGTCGGGCTGGCCGCGCTGCGCGACGCCGCGGGCGACCCGGTGCCCGGGGTGGCCACCACCTACGCCGCCGGCCGGACGCTGACCGTGCTCCCCGCCGAGACGGTCGCCGCGGTCAGCGCCGCGTTCGCCCAGCTCGGCAAGCCCTACCTGGCCGACCGGACCGGGCCGGACGGGTACGGCTGCGCCGGGCTCGTCGCCGCCGCGTGGACCCAGGGCGGTGTCGGCCTGCCCGGGGACCTCCCCGGCCAGTGGGCACAGGGCACCCCGGTGCCGGCCGGGCAGCTGCAGGTCGGCGACCTGGTCTTCAGCACCCACCCGCGCAGCGGCCTGGACGACGTCGGGATCTACCTGGGCGGCACCAGCGTGCTGTCCGCCTCGGCCGACCGCCGACAGGTCGCCGTCCGCGAGCTGGCCGACCTGAGCACCGCCGTCCGGGTGACCGTGCCACCCGCGACGTCGGCCCCCCTGCCGGTCTCCGGCGCCTTCCCGGCGACCTGCAGCGCACCGACGCCGGCTCCGGGCACGGTGTCCGGGGCCTGGGGTGGCTGGTCCAACGGCCGGATCCCGGCCGACCAGCTGTGCACCATCGGCGGCGGTCACCGGCTGCGCTGCGACGCGGCGGCGGCGTACACGGCGATGTCGGCGGCCTACCGCACGGCGTTCGGCACCCCGCTGTGCATCACCGACTCCTACCGCTCGCTGGGGGCACAGGTCGACGCGCACCACCGCAAGCCGGGGATCACCGCGATCCCGGGCACCTCCAACCACGGCTGGGGCCTGGCCGTCGACCTCTGCGGCGGGATCAACGTCTTCGGCACCGCGCAGACGGCGTGGATGCAGCTCAACGCCGGCTACTACGGCTGGCTGCAGCCGGACTGGGCGCAGCCCGGCGGGCAGAACCCGGAGCCGTGGCACTGGGAGTACGGCAGCCTGGCCTGACGGCCCGGCCGCCCGCGGTCAGGCCCAGCCCAGGTCGGCCAACCGGCGCCACGGCAGGCTGAGCCAGGCGTCGGTGGTCTCGGCCACCAGCCGCCGGGCGACCCCTGCCTCGGCGCAGGCGACCGGCCGGCGCGGGGTCACCACCACGTGCCCGTCCCGGAGCGGGAGACCGGCCGCGGCCATCTCCGCGAGCAGCTCCTCGGGGCGGGCGAGCACGGCGGTGTCGAGGCCGGCCGGCTCGGTGGAGGTCCACAGCGCCACCGGGCCGCGCACCTGCAGCTGCCCGGGCAGGCACGCCGACCGGCCGAGCGCGGCCGAGCGGGTCTGGTGCACCAGCGGCAGGGTGGCGGTGCCCGAGGGGCGCCAGGGGACGACGAGTGCGTCCCGGGCGATCACGACCCGCCAGCCGAGCGTCGTCTGGGTGCTGTCGGTCCAGTCGAGCACCGCGACGCCCTCGGTGGCGGCGATGCCGTCGGGCACCGGCCGGCGGGCCAGCCAGGCGGCGAGCGCGGTGGCCACCCCGTCGGGGGTCGCCGGCACGTGGGCCCGGGTCATCTCCACGGCCAGCTCGGCCAGCAGCACCCGGGTGCGCCGGCCGGCCTCCTCCAGCACCAGCATCGGCCCGCGGCCGGTACCGCCCTGCACGGCGATCTCCAGTCCGGGAGCGACCTGGTCCTCCGCCAGCCGTGCGGCAGCCTCGCGCAGGTCGGGCACCCGCACCTCGGCGCGGTTGAGCCGCTGCAGGAACCCGGACGGGGGGCCGAAGAGGGCCTCGGTCACGCGCTGCGTCCTCCGGTCAGTGCGTCCCGGGCGACGGTGGCCAGCCCGGGGAGGGACAGGACGCTGGCCAGCTCGACCGCGGACAGCCGGACGGGGACGACGTCCTCGCCCCAGCCGGTGGCCTGCCGGACGCGGGACACCGGCGCCGGCCAGACCACCTCGCGGGCGGCCGCCACGTGCAGCTCGGTGAGCACGTCACCCAGGTGGATCGCGGCCACCGGGTGGACCGGCCCGGAGTCCAGAGCGCTGCGGACGGCCCGCTCGAGCTCCAGCCGGTCCGGGCTGCTCAGCCAGTGCGGCACGAGCACCGCGGTGGCCGGGTCCTCCGCCGGCGGCACGCTCATGCCCTCACCGCCGGACAGCGGGTGCCCGGGCGGCCACTGCGCCCGGACGGGCGGCGAGTGGGGTCCGGGGCGGTCACGAACTGGATATCGGCAGGTTGAGGGCGTGATGGACCCATGTGACAACCACATTCCCAGCTCTGGGGCACGGCGTCGTACCGGCTCGGCTGTCGGCTGTGGCGGGGTCAGCCGGCCAGCTCGTCGAGGCGGGCCTTGAGCGCCTGCTCGGCGCGGTCGGCGTGCACGTTCATGTTGCGCACCGAGGTGCCGAGGTCGGCCGACAGCTGCGTCTTCGTCTGGCCACCCCAGGTGGTGAGGTACCAGGTGGCCCAGCCCAGCACGTTCGGCTGGGCGGCCCGCTGGTCGCGCCGGGCGGTCGGGTCGGGCGCGCAGGCGGCGGTGAGCGCGTGCGAGAGCAGGGTCTGCTCCGCCTCGCCCATGATCTCGTCGGGCACCTCGGCGCTGTCGGGGACGACGAACTCCACCGTGTCCGTGCCGCCGTCCAGGGACTGGAGGTTGCGCAGGCCGTTCAGCGTGGCGACGGTCTGGGAGTTGCGGCGGAGGGTGGCCACGCTCTGGCCCATGTACTCCGCGAGCTCCTTCTCGCTCGGCCGGCGCTGGTGCTCGGCGGTGAAGGCGGCGACCGCCTTCTGCTGCTTGTTCTCGGTGTCGGCGGCGGTGCGGCCGTAGGCGTTGCGGCCCAGGTCGTGCACCCACTTGGACAACTGGGTGGCCAGGAAGGCGCCGAAGGGCACCGACTTGGTCTCGTCGTACTGGCTGACCGCCTTGAGCACCCACTCGGCGACCTGCTGGTCGATGTCGTCGTTGTCGGGCAGGTGCAGCCGGATGGTGCTCATGTTCCGCTGCAGGCGCTTGAGACTGACCCGGCAGTAGTGCCGGCACAGGCCGTCCAGGAAGGCCGGGGGCAGGTCGCGCGGTGCCCGGCGGCGGACGCCGTTCTCCGGCCGCAGCCCGACCGTGGCGTAGCCGTGCTCGGCGCACCAGGCGCGGATCAGCCCGGCGAGGGCCTCGGCCGTGCCGATCTCGCCGTCCACCCGGTAGAGACCGTCGCCCTCGTCGTAGGTGACGGTGACCGAGGCCGGCAGCGCAGCGCGGAAGTCGGCCAGCGACAGCTCCCGGTCGGTGCGGAAGTGCACCCGGTCGCGGGGGGTGATCGGGGCGATCGCCCAGCCCTCGGCCTCGGTGAGCCCGCCGAACACCAGCGGGTCGCGGGTACGGGCGCGGTCGTCGCCGGCTTCCGCGGGCTGGGAGGTCGTGGGGGCGATCGGCTGGGCGGCGATGGGCTGGGCGGCGAGGATGTTCTCGGACACCGGTCCTCCTGAGGGGAAGTGCAGGCGGGCGGGCGGGGTGGCTGGAGTGGTGCTTCGGACGCGGCCCGCGTCCAGGGCCCCGGCCCGGGCGTGCGAGGGCTGCGGGGCGGGGGCCTACGTCAGGCGGGGACGGGGACCGCGCGCCGGGTCGCGGCCGCGGTGTCCATCGGCGCGCGCGGGCTGGGGATGCGCGGCATCGGCGAGCGCGGCGCGGGGGTGCGCGGACGCGGCGCGTCGGCGGCCCGCAGCACGCCGGCGGCGGCGGCGCGCTCGGTCTCACCGGGCTCGCCGACGTAGACCGGCATGAAGTCGTAGAGGTCGGTGAAGAGCCCGTCGACGAAGGCGTAGGCCGCCTGGGCCTCGTCGGAGAACTTGGCGATCAGCTCACGCGGGCCGAGCTCGACGCCGACGGTGACCCGGACGACGCGGTCGTCGCCGCTGAGGCCGGTCAGGGCGAAGGGCACCTCGGGGTGCCGGGCGGCCAGCGCGGCGAGCGCGGCCAGGCAGCGACGGGTGGCGGGACGACGCGGGCGCAGCTGCACGTGGACGACGACGGTCTCGCTCCACGCCGGCTCGGCGGAGACCTGGTCGAGCGAGTCGACCGCGACGTCGGCGGCCTCGAACAGCTCGAGGTCGTCGGTCAGGTCGACGGTCGCCGTCGACACCGGTGCGAGTGCGCTGAGTTCCATGTTCGTCTCCCCCTGTAACCGTGTTGCTGTGGGGAGAGACTTGCGCAGGATCGTTCGGGTCGACGGCGAGACTCGCCGCCCTGTGACTACTGTGGCGGACGAGGTCGGCGGCTATTTGCCCGATTCGTCCACCTTGCTGTCACTTCTTGCTAGGTGAAGCATCCGACGCTGGCGCGAATGCTGCCAAAGCACCCAGTGCGTCAGCTGCCACCTCGGCAGCGAGGCTGCGCGCCTCGGCGATCTGCTTGTAGACCTCTTCGCGGTGGATGGTCACCTCACGGGGGGCCTTGAAGCCCAGCCGCACGGTGCCGCCACGCACCTCGACGACGTAGACCTCGATGTCCTCCCCGATCCGGATGCTCTCGCCGACGCTGCGGGTGAGTGTGAGCACTGGTACCCCTCCATGGGTTCGTGTGGGCCGTCCGTGGCATCACCCCGCCGTCCGGCGGGGCCGGGGCGCGCACACCCGGGTGTGCGCGTCCCTGCTCGTACTTCTCGGCAGGTGCCGCCCGGAACCGGGCGTCCTGCCTGATCATCAGCGCAGGAAGTCCAACAGCGTGGGCTGGATCGCCTTCGCAGTGGCGGACAGGGCCGCCTGGTAACCGGTCTTCTGCATCTCCAGGGTCATGATGGTCTTCGCCAGGTCGACGTTCTCGATGTCGGCCGACCGGCTGGTCAGGCTGAGCTGTAGGTCGGAGTTGACCTGCTTGGCCGTCTCCATCCGTGCGGTCCGCGTGCCGATGTCCGCGGTCGCCTTCAGGATCCGGTCCAGCGCCGCGTCGAGGTCGGCCAGGTGGCCGGTCAGCTCTGCGGGGTTCGCCACCACGTCGTTCGCTATCTTGCCGACGAGGGCGAAGAGGTCGCCGGTGGCCGGGTCACCGAAGGCCTCCGGACCGGTGATGTCGATCCGGATGGCATCGGCCTCGGAGACCTGCCGGGAGACCGGCACGATCGCCACCGGCGGCACCGAGGTGCCGCCGAAACCGGTGTACGCACCCGTCGCCACGTCGTAGGCCGTCGTACCGCTGGTGACGCCGCCGAAGATCGGCTGACCGTTCACCGTGCTGTTGGCCACGCCGAGCAGGCTCTCCCGGATGCCGGCGACCTCGGTCTTCACGGCGACCCGCGCCGCAGTCGACATCGAGCCGTCGTTGAGCGCCTGAACGGTCAGCTCCCGGACCTTCTGGACCTGCTTGACCATGTTCTGCAGGGCTGAGTCGCTGGCGTCCAGGACACCCATCCCGTCGGAGATGTTGCGCGCGTACTGCTGCGCCCCCGCGAGCTGCTGCCGCGTCTGCATGGCGGAGTTCGTGCCCGTGGGGTCGTCGGAGGGCTTGTTGATCGTCCTGCCCGAGGTCAGCTGCTCCTGCAGCTTGCCGATCGCCTCGAGGTTGCGGTTGAGCCCCTGGAGGCTGGTGGCGACGACGGCGCGCTGGGTGATCCGCATCAGGTCACAGCCCCACTCGGCCGGTGCGGTTGATCAGCACGTCGAGCGTCTCGTCGATCGTGGTGATCATGCGGGCGGCCGCCGAGTAGGCGTGCTGGAACTGGAGCATGTTCGCCATCTCCTCGTCGAGGTTCACGCCACTGACCGACTCGCGGGACGCGTCGACCTGGCTCTTGATGACCGTCTGGGTCTGCAGGTTGCTCGTCGCCACCGAAGCTTCCACGCCGAGAGAGACGATCAGCTTGCGGTACGTGACCGCGGTGCCGTCGGCCCGCTCCTTCAGCTTGCTCAGGGCCGAGGCGTTGCCGCCGTCCGAGTTCGGCCCGGGTCCGATCGACGACGCCGCCAGCTGGGCGGTGTCGGTGATCCGCAGCGTGAGATTCGCGGCCGTGACGGCGGTCAGGTCGACCGCCACCGGCGGCATCCCACTGCCAAGCAGCGCCTCACCTCGTACACCGTTCTTGTCGTACCCGGCCGTGTGCGCGGTGTTCAGCTCGGCCGCCAACTGCCGGGCCACGCCGTCCAGGGCCGCCTGGTACTTGGGGATGGTCTGGGTGAGCGCTGACAGCTTCCCGCCGGCGGTGCCCCCGACACCGAGTGTGGTGCCACCCGGGTCGACCACGAAGCGCGGGTCACCCACGGCGGCGGCGCGCGGGTCGGTGGTGCCGACCACCTTCACGCCGAGCGAAGAACCGCCGGTGACCAGCGACGACCCGCCGACCACGACGTTCACCTGCCCGTAGTCACCCGGGGTGGATGTCGCGCCGATCGCCGCCGCGAGTTCCAGCACCAGACCGTCGCGCTTGTCCGCCAGCTCGTTGACCGGCAGACCAGCTTGCGCACCCCGCTTGATGGCCACGTTGAGCTCGGCGATCGACTTGGCGGTGGCGTTCACCTCCTCGGCCAGGGCATCCAGGCTCTCGCGCGTCTGGACCCACTGGGTGTCCAGCGTGGCGTTGGTCGTGCGCACCTCGGCGACGAGGGTCGCCGTCTTGTTGAGCACCGCGGCGCGGGCACCGTCCTCGGTCGGGTGGTTGGCGACGTCGTTCCAGGCCGTGAAGACCTCGGTGAGCTTCTGCGCGATGCCGGTGGTGCCCGGCTCACGAAAGGCCTGCTCGATCTGGCCGAGCGCGGCGTCCTGCGCGGTCATCCGCGCCGCGGACGCGCTCTCGACCTGCCCGCGCGCCTCGAGGAAGGCGTCACGGATGCGGATGACCTTGTCGGCGTCGACACCCTGGCCCACCTGGTTGCTGACCGCGTAGACCGCCGGGACGGCGTTGCCGCCCACCGACTGGAGCTCCGCGCGCTGACGGGAGTAACCGGCGGTGTTGACGTTGGCGATGTTCTGGCCGGTCACGTCCAGCCCGCGCTGCTGGGCCCACAGGGCGGTGGTGGCGGTGTTCAGACCGCTGAAGGTACTCACAGGGCGCCGTCCAGGGTGACTGATCGGTAGGCGTTGCCGGAGGCCCGGCCCGCCTGGGTGTAGGTGCCGGCGGCCGTGGGGGCCGGGCCTGAGGAGCTGAGGGCGTCGTTGATGACCGACAGGCCGCTCTCGATGAGCTCCCTGTTGGCGTCGGAGAGACCGCGGAGTTCCGTCACGAGCACCAACAGGGCTTCGTGGTGCTTGGTGTAGAGGTCGTCCCACGGCGCCGGCGCCGCCTCGGCGAGCTGGCGCAGCGAGGGGTTGGCCTCCAGGCCGAGCCGGCCGGCGATCTGCTCGGTGGCGGCGGCGCGCTCGAGCTCGAGCGTGCGTAGCTGCTCCAGCACGACCTCGATCTCGTGCGCGATGCGGGCCAGCCACCGGCTCTTGCCGGTCAGGATCAGGTACTGCTTCTCCTCGGCCTTGAACAGCAGGAGGTCCAGCAGTTCCTGCTCTCGCCAGAGCAACGTCGACAGGTGCTGGTGGTCCATGCCGGCCGCCTTTCCGTCGTCGTGTGCAGCCCGTCGTGCAGGCCTCGTCCCGCCGAGGGCGGCGGGAACTGTCGATCTTCCTTCGGCACGCCGTCCGGCCCGGTCAAGCCGAGATGGCTCAAGGACGCACAGATTCCTGCCGATGGCGGTGCCACGCGGGCTCCGGTCAGCCGAGAAGAAAGGTGTGACCGCAGCCCGCCCCGTCGTGAGTGAGCGCCGACAGCCCGACGTCGACGCGCTGGTGACCACCCATCTGCCACTGGCCCAGTTCGCGGTGAACGCGGTGGCCTCCCGGATCTCTCTGCCCAGCCACGTGAGCCGCGACGACCTGCTCTCCTGCGCGAGCGTGGCGCTGGTCGAGGTGGCCCGCCGGTTCGACCCGACCGCCGGCGCCACCTTCGCCACCTACGCGCTCCCCCGACTGCAGGGCGCCGTCCTGGACGAGCTGCGCTCCGGCGACTGGGCCAGCCGCTCGGTGCGGGCAGCTGCCCGGCGCACCGACGCCGCGGCCGACGCGCTCACCATCAGCCTCGGCCGGCCCCCGACGAAGGAGGAGCTGGCCGCGAGCCTCGGCGTCGCGCGCTCCGAGCTGGACTCGCTGCACCTGGACGTCCACCGCGCCGTGATGGTCAGCATCGACGCCGAGACGGGCACCGAGGGCGGGTCGCTGGACTTGCCCGACACCGGCGACTCCCCGGAGCGCGCCCTGCTCCGCGGCGAGCGGGCCCGACACCTGCACGAGGCCATCCGCGCCCTGCCCGACCGGCTCGACGAGGTCGTCGAGCGCAACTTCTTCGGCGACGAGTCGCTCACCGACATCGCCGACTCCCTCGGCGTGACGCTGTCCCGGGTGTCACAGATGCGCGCCCGCGCACTCACCCTCCTGCACGCAGCGATGAGCGAGGTGTGGGACGGCACTGTCGTCCCGGCCGACGGCGGGGTGCGTGCCCGCAACCAGCAGCGCGCCTACGTCGACCGGGTCACCGCCCGACAGGTCGACGGCCGGTCGCCGGCGCCCGGCACCGGCTTCCCGCTCTCCCCGCCCCGGTCCCGACCCCGGCGCGACTGGACGGTCACCGCCCGCAGCACGACTGCGCAGTCGGCCTGACGGTCTCCGGAGAAAAACTTCCGGATTCGGCTCAAGGACAGTCCCGATCGGGCCGTTATCAGTTAGGCAACGCCCCGCAGCACGGATGCAGCGGGACCAACGAAATCCCACTTCACGGAGGAAACACCATGGGTCTCAGCGTCAACACCAACATCGCGGCGATGAACTCGTACCGCAACCTGTCGGTCACCGATGGTCAGATGAACAAGTCGCTGGAGAAGCTCTCCTCCGGCTTCCGGATCAACCGCGCCGCCGACGACGCGGCCGGCCTGGCCATCTCGGAGGGGCTCCGTTCGCAGATCGGTGGCCTGAAGGTCGCCGCCCGCAACGCCCAGGACGGCATCTCGGTCGTGCAGACCGCAGAAGGCGCCCTGACCGAGACGCACTCCATCCTGCAGCGCATGCGCGACCTCGCGGTGCAGGCCTCCAACGACGGTGCCCTGAGCAACACCGACAAGGCCAAGGCGGACAAGGAGTTCCAGGCACTGGCGCTGGAGCTCACCGACATCGCCACCAAGACGACGTTCAACGGCACTGCGCTGCTCGACGGCACCTACACCGCCAAGAACTTCCAGGTGGGTGCCAACGCGACCGAGACCCTCTCGGTCAGCATCGCCGCCATGGACGCCACGGCCCTGGGTGCCACCGGCAACCTGAACACCGCCGCCGACGCCACCGCGGCCATCACCGCGATCAACACCGCCATCGGCACGGTCTCCGACGCTCGCGCCGGGCTGGGTGCCACCCAGAACCGGCTCGAGCACAAGATCAACAACCTCAACGCCACCGTTGAGAACCTGTCGGCGTCCGAGAGCCGGATCCGCGACACCGACATGGCCCAGGAGATGACCAACTTCTCCCGGACCCAGATCCTGAGCCAGGCCGGCACCGCCATGCTGGCCCAGGCCAACCAGTCGTCGCAGGGCATCCTGAAGCTGCTGGGCTGATCGCACCGCACCACCTGAGCACCACCCGGTGAGGGGGGAGGCCCCGCGGCCTCCCCCCTCACTGCGTCATAACCCCCGCACCGAGACCGCAGGAGACCGACATGGCGGGCATGAGCGTGAGCACGGGTCTGATCTCGGGCATCGACTACGACACGATGATCACCCAGCTGATGCAGGTCGAGGCGAACCCGCAGACGCTGCTGAAGAACAAGCTGCTCGAGACCAAGACCGACGCCGCCGCCTACCGCGCCGTCAACACGAAGTTCGACGCGCTGCGCAGCGCCGCCGAGGCACTGACCAAGACCGCCACCTGGGCTGCGGCCAAGGCCTCCAGCACCAACCCCGACGTGGTGGCCACCGCCACGACCGGCGCCACCGGCGGCGGCAGCGTCACCTTCTCCGTCACCTCCCTGGCCGCCAGCCACAGCGTGCTGAGCCAGGCCGAGTGGACCTCCAAGACCGCGTCCGCAGCCGACAAGGGCCCCGGCTGGCCGATCACCATCACCGACGGCTTGGGCAAGAGCGCCACGGTCGCCCTGCCCGACGGCGGCACCATCACAGACGCCGCCGCCGCGATCAACTCTGCCGGTGTGGGCGTCAGGGCCACCGTCGTGCAGTTGGCCCCCGACCGCTTCCGGCTGCAGCTGACCTCCTCGATCCCCGGCGCCGACGGCGAGTTCGACGTGACGAGCACGCCGCGAACCGACGGGGCCACGGACACCGGCTTCGAGGTCGCCGCCCAGGGGAAGAACGCCACCCTCAAGCTGGGCGAGGGCATCATCGCCAGCTCGGCGACCAACACCTTCACCGACCTCGTCCCCGGCGTCACCATCACCGTGGCCAAGGCCGACCCGGCCGCCAGCACCACCGTGACGGTGGACAGCGACCCCACTGCCATCGCCGGCGCGGTCACGACGATGGTCGCCGCCGCCAACGCCGTGCTCACCACCATGGCCGGCTACTCGAACAGCAGCGCCGGCAGCGGCGCCGTCCTCAAGGGCGACAGCACGCTGCGCTCGCTCACCACTGCGGTGCTGGACACGATCTCCAGCGCCATCGGCGGCACCGCCTCCGCCTCCACCGTCGGCCTGAAGCTGACCCGGGACGGCCAGTTCACCTTCGACGCCGAGGTGTTCACCGCCAAGCTCGCCACCGACCCTGCCCTGGTGCAGCGCCTGGTCAACGGCGCCGACGCCACCAGCGGGCCCAACCAGGTCGCCGGTGACAGCGACGACACGGCCGCTGTTCAGGGAGTGGCCCAGAAGCTGGTGGCCCTGGCGAAGCGCGCCACTGACACCACGACCGGCATCCTGGTGTTGCGGGCCAAGGGCGAGGACGAGGAGGGCGCCAGCCTGACCGGCCAGATCGAGGACTGGGACCGGCGGCTCGAGCTGCGCCGGGCCACCCTCTCGGCCCAGTTCAGCGCGATGGAGACCGCCCTGGGCACCCTGCAGAGCCAGTCGTCCTGGCTCTCCTCGCAGCTCTCCTCGCTGCCCACGTGGTCCTCGTCCGCACGCTCCTGACCCACCCGCTCCCCCGGAGGAACCCTCGATGAGTGCCGCAGCCCTGCGGAACCGCTACCTCGGCGACGCGGTCACCACCGCCTCCCCCCAGCGCCTGCTCGTGATGCTCTACGACCGTCTCGCCCTGGACCTCGAGCGCGCGGAGACGGCCCTGACCGAGGGCGACCGCAGCCAGGCCAACGAGCAGCTGCAGCACGCCCAGGAGATCGTGCTGGAACTGCAGTCCAGCCTTCGGGTGGACTCATGGGAGGGCGGCCCGCGGCTGGCCGCCCTCTACGGCTGGCTGCACAGCGAGCTCGTGCGCGCCAACGTGAAGCAGAACGTCCGCGTCGTCGCCGATTGCCGCAAGATCGTCGAGCCGCTGCGCGACGCGTGGCGGGAGGCTGCGGCCTCCCTCGTCTCGGCCCCGGCATGACCGGCGGTCCGGCCTCGGGCAGCCCCGGCCGCAACCGGGTCGGGGACGTCCCCGGCTCGCTGGGCGAGGCGCGCTCCTGGCCGGTCGTGCTCGACGCCCTGGAGGGCGACGTGCACGAGGCCGAGGAGACCCTGGCCCGCGGGCGGGCGGACGAGATCGCGGCCTGGGGTCGCCGGTCCACCGACTGGATCCCGCCGAGCAACCTCGGGCCCCTCCCCGACGACCTGCGCGAGCGCGCCGCCCGGCTGCTGCAGCACCAGCTCGCGGTCGCCGAGGCGCTGGTCGAGCGGATCACCCAGTCGCAGAAGCAGCGCGACCTGGCCGCCCGGATGTCCTACGCCCCCACCCGCCCGGTCGCCTCCTTCATCGACCGCGCCCTCTAGCCCCACCAGCCTCTCTGCACTCCCCCGCCCCTCGGGGCCGAAGACGCGACTTCGGCCCCGAGGGGCGTGTGCGTTCTGTGACTGGACGTGCTCGATCAGGTGCATGTGGTCATGGTCGGCCCGGCAGCTGCCGATGACTGAGCTGCACGGAATGCACCACTCTCGCCACGGATCGGCGGCCCCCCTCGCTCGCAGGCACCCCCTGTGAGCGCGTCCCGCCGTACCCGGAGGTACCTCGTGCTCCGTCGCTCCCTGCTGAGCGTCCGGTGATCACCGACTCGACCATGACGGCCCTGCACGCGTCCCTCACCGGACTGCAGCAGCGCCAGCGGGTGACCGCCGACAACATCGCCAACGTCCAGACGCCGGGCTTCCTGGCCGGCCGGGTCGACTTCGAGTCGACCCTGCAGAGCGAGATCGCCAACGGTGAGGTCGCCACCGGTGGCCAGCGCGCGGTCACCCGCTCGATGGACCCGACCCGCACCGACGGCAACAACGTCAACCTGGACACCGAGACGGTCATCGCCACCGAGACCGGCCTGCGCTACCAGCTGTCGATCAGCGCCCTGGACGGCAAGTACGCCCTCCTGCGCTCGGCCCTGCGGACGCAGTGATGACGGTCTTCGACACGCTGCGCATCGGCGGCTCGTCGCTGTTCGTCCACCGCAAGTGGATGGACGCAGTGGCCGACAACATGGCGAACATCAACACGGTCAACGCCCCGGGCGAGGCCGCCTTCCAGGAGCGCATGGTCGTCGCCGAGGCCGTGCAGTACGGCTCCGGCCAGGGTGGTGTCCGCGTCGCCGGCACCGAGCTGGGCAGCGCCGAGGGCCGGATGGTCTACGAGCCGGGCAACCCGCTCGCCGACGACGAGGGCTACGTCCGGTACCCCGACATCGACCTCGGGGACCAGATGACCCAGCTGCTCATGGCCCAGCGCGGCTACCAGGCCAACCTGGCCACCATCCGCAGCGCCACCGAGGCCTACCAGCAGGCCCTGCAGCTCGGGAAGGGCTGACCATGACCTCGCCGATCAGCGGCATCTCCTTCGGCATGCCCTCCATCACCGACGTCGCCGGCGTCTCCGGGGCGGCCTCGGCCGCCGCCCCCGCGTCGGTCTCCGGCGACGGCGGGTTCGCCGCCGTCCTCACCGGCTCGATCGACTCGCTCAACGCGGTGCAGGGCACGGCCGACACCCTGGCCCTGCAGGCCGCCACCGGCGACCTGCAGGACGCGCACGACTACATGATCGCCAGCACCGAGGCACGGTTGGCCACTGACACCGTGGTGACCCTGAAGAACTCGGCGGTGGCGGCCTTCACCGAGATCATGAGGATGCAGATCTGATGCCCGCCGCTCTCGCCGGACCGCTCGAGCGCATCCGGACCACCCTGGCCACCATCAGCCTCGGTCAGAAGATCGTGATCGGTCTGCTGCTGGCCGGTCTGCTGCTGGGCGGGGTCTTCTTCACCCGGTGGATCACCGCGCCGACCCTGTCGCCGCTGTTCAGCAACCTCGCCTCCACCGACGCCTCGGCGATCGTGGAGGAGCTGAACGCCCAGGGCGTGCCCTACGAGCTGGCCGACGGCGGCCAGACCGTCATGGTCGCCCAGGACAAGGTCTACGACATGCGTCTGGCGATGAGCGGCAAGGGGCTGCCGGCCGGCAACGAGACCGGCTACTCCCTCCTCGACGAGCAGGGCATCACCACCAGCGAGTTCCAGCAGCAGGTGTCCTACCAGCGGGCCCTGGAGGGCGAGCTCTCCAACACCCTCAAGGCCCTGGACGGCGTCCGCTCGGCGGTGGTGCACGTCGCGCTGCCCAAGGAGGACGTCTTCGCCACCGACCAGGCCGAGCCGACCGCCTCGGTGCTGCTGGACCTGGCACCGGGCACGAAGCTGGCCGGCGAGCAGATCCAGGCCGTCACCCACCTGGTCTCCTCGAGCATCGAGGGGATGTCGCCGGACTCGGTGACCGTGGCCGACTCCACCGGTGCGGTGCTGTCCGCCGCCGGCGCGGGCGCCACCGGTGCCGCCGGCGACGCGCAGTCGGAGCAGGAGCAGGCCTACGAGGGGCGGCTCGCGGCCAACGCCCAGCAGATCCTCGACCGAGTGGCCGGCCCCGGCAACGCCGTGGTCTCCGTCCGCGCCGACCTGGACTTCTCCCAGCGCGACACCACCACCGAGAGCTACCAGTACAACGAGGGCACCCCGGCGCTGTCGGAGACCACCACCACCGAGAGCTACACCGGCACCGGGACCGCCGTCGGCGGCGTGCTGGGCGCCGAGGACGTGGCCGCGGGCGGCGGTGACTCGACCTACGACAAGGAGTCGACCACCTCGAACAACGCGGTCGACAAGACGGTGGAGACCATCGCCGGCGCCCCCGGCGCGGTCGAGCGGCTGACCGTCTCCGTGGTCATGGACGACGCCACCGCCGGCGCCCTGGACCAGGCCACCATCCAGGACCTGGTCGGCAACGCGGTCGGGCTGGACGTCGCCCGGGGCGACGCCATCACGGTCGCCGCCATGGCCTTCGACACCACCGCCGCCGAGCAGGCCGCCGCCGACCTCGCCGCCGCGCGGAAGGCGGAGAAGACCGCCCAGATGTGGTCGATGATCAAGACCGGCGGCATCGCGCTCGGCATCGCCCTGCTGGTGCTCATCGTCTGGCTGCGCTCCCGGCGCAACCGCGAGGAGTACGAGGAGCTCGAGGAGGAGGAGCCGGAGTACGAGCGCATCCAGGTCGAGAGCGTCCGCGACCCCGAGCTCGACGACCGGGCCGCCCAGCTGGCCGCGGCCCAGCGCGAGCGGGTGCGCGGCGAGATCTCCGAGATGGTCAGCGACCGGCCCGACGAGGTCGCCACCATGCTCCGCGGCTGGTTCGCCGACGCCAAGTGAGCGACGGCCGGTGGACGCCGGCCGGTGAGCACGACCGAGTGAGCAGCACGACGTCCGGGGCCCCACCCGGCAGGGCCGACGCCCTGCCGGGTGGGGCCCCGGACTGCCGATGGAGTACGTGGACGCCGCCGGTGTCCGAGACGAGGGGGGAACGACAGCAGTGAGCATCGCCAGCATCGAACAGCTCACCGGGGTGCCGGCCCGGACCGGTGGTCAGCTCGCCGCCCCCTCCCGTCCCGAGCTGCCCGGCCTGCGCAAGGCAGCGGTGTTCCTCGCCCAGCTGACCAAGGAGGAGGCCGGCGCGGTGCTCGCGCAGATGCGCCCCTCCGAGGTCGAGAAGCTGACCGGTGAGCTGATGGGCCTCCAGCGCGTGGACGGCGCCGACGTCGACGACGTGCTGGGTGAGTTCCACTCCCTGATGCAGGCCCGCCGTTTCGTGGGCACCGGCGGTGTCGAGTTCGCCCGCGAGGTGCTCGCCGCCGGCCTCGGCGAGGAGAAGGCCGACGGCATCCTCTCCCGGCTCAACGTCGTCTACACCGAGCTGCCCTTCGCCTCGCTGCGCAACAGCGACGTCCGGCAGCTGGTCACGTTCCTCAAGGACGAGCACCCGCAGGTCGTGGCCCTGGTGCTGGCCCACCTGCCGGCCTCGCAGTCGGCCGAGGTGCTGTCGGGCTTCCCGCCGGACCAGCAGGCCGACGTCGCCTACCGGATCGCGATGATGGACCGCACCGCCCCGGAGATGGTCCGGATGGTCGAGGAGGAGCTCGGCCGCCGGATGGGCTCGCTGCTGGCCTACCAGGACATGGCGACCGTCGGCGGCGTCGAGACGCTGGTCGAGATCATCAACCGGTCCTCCCGGCCCACCGAGCGCTCCATCCTCGAGTGGCTGGAGAACAGCGACCCCGAGCTCGCCGAGCGGATCCGCTCGCAGATGTTCGTCTTCGAGGACATCGTCACCATCGACGACCGGTCGCTGCAGCTGGTGCTGCGCGACGTGGAGGCCAACGACCTGGCCACCGCGCTCAAGGGCGTCAAGCAGGACGTCCGGGACAAGGTGGTCCGCAACCTCTCCGAGCGTGCCGGGGAGAACCTGCTCGAGGAGATCGAGCTGCTCGGCCCGGTGCGCACCCGCACGGTCGAGGAGGCCCAGGCCAAGGTGGTCGCGGTCATCCGCACCCTCGAGGAGCAGGGCACCCTGACCATCTCGCGGGGCGGTGAGGATGACTTCGTCGCCTGATGAAGGACCCCGTCCCCCCCGCCCCTCGCAGGCTCGGGGCGGGCCCCTGGACGGGGCCACCACGAGCGTTGCACCGAGGTCCCGGGAGACGCTGCTGCTGCGGGGGTCCTCGGCCGCCGACGCGATCCCCTACCAGCGCAGCGCCCCCGGCGCCCCGGTCTGGGGGCGGCGCGGGACGACGGCGCCGTCCGACGAGCCGGTGGTGATGCGCTCCACCACCCCGCCCGTGCCCCCGTCGGCGCCGGCCCGGTCCGGCCCGCCGCCGACGGTGCTGGCCGGCCCGGTCGACGCCGCCACCGTGCCGACCCCGCCGTCCACCGCCTCGGGCACCGCCCGGGACGCCGACTCCGCGTCGGCCGCCCGCGTCGGGATGCGGCTGGGCGAGGTCTACGCCGAACAGCTGGCCAGGCTGCGCGAGGAGGCGCGCCGGGCAGGCTGGGCCGCCGGTCACGCCGAGGGCCTGGTCGCCGCCGAGCAGGTGGTGCAGGCCGCCGAGCGGGCCGCCGAGGAGCGGCTCGCCGCGGTGCAGGTGCGCTGGGAGCGCCGGCTGGCCACCGCCACGGCCGCGATGGGCGCCGCGGTGGAGCGGCTGGACGCCACCGCCGCCCCCGTGGTCGACGAGCTGCGCGACAGCATCCTGGACACCGTCCTCGTGCTGGTCGGCGACCTGCTCGGCCGGGAGCTGGCGATGGCCGCCTCCCCGGGGCTCGATGCGCTGCGCCGTGCGCTCACCCTCTGCCCGCGTGACGTGCCGGTCGTCGTCCGGCTGCACCCCGACGACCTCGCCGAGGTCCCGGCCGAGGCGCTGGCGGGGCTGCCCGCGTCGGTGACCGTGGTCGCCGACGACGCCGTGGAGCGGGCCGGCGCGCTGGCCGAGGCCGGCACCCAGCGGGTGGACGCCCAGCTGTCCGCCGCGCTCGAGCGGGTCCGCGAGGTGCTCCGCTCGTGACCGCCCTCGGACTGGGCACCGCCGACGTGCTGGAGCGGGCCCGCGCGGCCGCCCGCCCCCAGGTCACGGGGATCGTCACCGGCGCGATGGGCCTCACCCTCTCCGTCGAGGGCGTCTCCGCCGCGGTCGGCGACCTCGTCGAGGTCACCACCGGCCCGCGGCCGTTGCTGGCCGAGGTCGTCGCCGTGCAGCGCGACCGGCTGACCTGCATGCCGCTGGGCGACCTGTCCGGCGTGCACTCCGGTGCGCGGGTGCGCCCGACCGGCCTGCCGCTGCAGGTGCCGGTCGGTGAGGCGCTGCTCGGCCGGGTGCTCGACGGCCTCGGCCGGCCGATGGACGGCGGCCCGCCGCTGGGCGCCGGCGTCCGGTACGTCGACCTGACCAGCGAGACCCCGAACGCGCTGACCCGGGCGCGGGTGAGCCGGCAGCTGACCACCGGCGTCCGCGCCCTGGACACCCTCGTCCCGGTCGGCAAGGGCCAGCGACTGGGCATCTTCGCCGGCTCCGGCGTCGGCAAGTCCACGCTGATGAGCCAGATCACCCGCGGCACCGACGCCGACGTCCGGGTCATCGGGCTGATCGGTGAGCGTGGCCGCGAGGTCCGGGAGTTCCTCGAGGAGGACCTCGGCCCGGAGGGGATGGCGCGCACCGTCGTCGTCGTCGCGACCTCCGACGAGCCGCCGCTGGTGCGGCTGAAGGCCGCGTTCGTGGCCACCCGGATCGCCGAGGGCTTCCGTGACCAGGGCCGCGACGTGCTGCTGATGATGGACTCGATCACCCGCACCGCCATGGCCCAGCGCGAGGTCGGGCTCTCCGCCGGGGAGCCGCCGGCCACCCGCGGCTACCCGCCGAGCGTCTTCGCCATGATGCCCAAGCTGCTGGAGAAGGCCGGCACGTCGACCACCGGCTCGATCACCGGCCTCTACACCGTGCTGGTGGAGGGCGACGACCACAACGAGCCGATCGCCGACACCGCCCGGTCCATCCTGGACGGCCACGTGGTGCTCACCCGCAAGCTGGCCACCGCCGGGCACTTCCCCGCCATCGACGTGCTCGAGTCGATCTCCCGGGTGGCGACCACCATCGTGCCGGCGCCGCAGATGACCGACGCCCGGGAGGTCCGCCGGATGATGGCCGCGCTGCGCGACGTCCGCGAGCTCATCGAGATCGGCGCGTACCAGACCGGCAGCGACCCCCTGGTCGACCGCGCCCGCCAGCTCGTCCCGGCGATCGACGCCTTCCTGCGGCAGACGGTGGACGACGCGACCTCCACCGCCGAGGCCTTCGCCCGGCTGCACGCGATCGCCACCACCGCGTGAGCGCCGGTCGCGTGCCCGCCGCCCCCGGCCGCCCCGCGCCGTGAAGCAGCCGGCCTTCCGCCTGGAACCGGTGCTGAGGCTGCGCCGGAACGAGGAGCGGGCCGCCGCCCTCGCGGCGGCCGAGGCCGCCCGGGAGGCGACCGAGGCGGCCGAGCGGGCCGAGCGGGACGCCGCCGCGCTGAGCATGCGCGGCCTGCCCGCGGCTGCGACCGGTGGGGCGTTCGTGGCCGCGATGGTCGCATCGACCGCCGCGGCTGCCGATGTGTCTGCTGCACGGGCACTCGCGCTCGCCCGGGCCGAGCAGGCCGAGCTGGTGCGTGCGCGGTGGACCGCCGCCGCGCAGCGCACCAAGGGCCTGGAGCGCCTGCGGGAACGGCACGTGGCCGCACTGCAGGCGGCGGCCGACGCCGCCGAGGTCCGGGCGATCGACGACCTGGTCACCGGCCGGCACAGCACCACCGACAGGGAGGAGGAGACGTGGACGGACTGATCGCGGTACAGGCCCGGATCGGCCAGATCCAGGCACGCTTCACGCCCCCCGCGGCGACCAACGCCTCCTGGGCCAGCGCGGCCTCCGCCGCCGGCCTGACCGGGAGCAGCTCGGCGACCAGCACCTCCGCCCTGTCGGCCACCGGCACCGGCGCGGAGGTCGTCGGCGCGGCGACCAAGTACCTCGGCGTCCCCTACCGGTGGGGCGGCACCGACCCGGCGACCGGGCTGGACTGCTCCGGCTTCACCCAGCGGGTCTACGCCGACCTCGGGATCAGCATCCCGCGCACCTCCTCGCAGCAGGCCACCGCCGGCCGGCCGGTCGCCTCCCTCGCCGAGGCCCAGCCCGGTGACCTGGTGTTCTTCGACAACTCCTCGTCGCGGGCCGGCATCGACCACGTGGGCCTGTACATCGGCGGCGGCAAGATGATCGCCGCCCCGCAGGAGGGCGACGTCGTCAAGGTCCAGGACGTCGGCAACCCCACGCTCATCCGCCGGGTGCTGCCCGAGGGCAGCGGCACCGCCGCCGTCTCCGCCGCCACCAGGGGCGGGCTGGCCGGGGTGCCCTACGCCGACCTCTTCACCCAGGCCGGCGCGAAGCACGGCGTCTCCCCCGCCCTGCTGGCCGCGGTCGCCAAGACCGAGTCCGGCTTCAACAGCTCCGCGGTCTCCTCCGCGGGCGCGACCGGGCTGATGCAGTTCATGCCCGCCACCGCGAAGGGGCTGGGCGTCAACGCCACCGACCCGGCGTCCTCGATCGACGGGGCCGCCCGCTACCTGAGCAGCCTCACCAAGCAGTTCGGCTCGACCGAGCTCGCGCTGGCCGCGTACAACGCCGGCCCGGGCACGGTGCAGCGCCACGGCGGCATCCCGCCGTACGCCGAGACGCAGTCCTACGTCCAGAAGGTCACCAGAGCCGCGGAGGCGTACGCATGACCGCTCCCACCTCGATGCCGGTGATGCCGGCCGTGGCCCGCAGCAGCGGCCCGGCCGGCGCCTCGGCCAGCTCCCCGTCCTCGGCCGGCGACGGCTCCCCCGCCTTCGCCGACGCCCTGGACACCGCCCTGGACGACGCGCTCTCCGGCGGCGGCAACGCCGCGGGCAGCTCGCCGGCCACCGACACCGAGCAGCCCGCCGCGGAGGACGCCACCGCGCCGGTCGTGCTGGTGCCCGGGCTCTGGGCGCTGATGACCGCGGTGACCCCGCTGACCGCTGCCGCCACCGGGACGGCGGCCACCGCCTCCGCCGCCGGCCTGATCGGGGCTGTCACCGGCCTCGCGCTGCCCACCACGCCCGGTACCGCGGCCACCGGCACCGCGACCGCCGACCCGGCGGTGCCGGGCGCCACCGTGCCGGGCACCCCGACGCCGGACGGCACGGCACCGGTGGTCGTGACCGCCGCCGAGCCCGCCACCGCGGCCGGCCCGTCCGCCGCCGATGCGCTGGCCGATGCGGCCGGCCTCACCGTCGTCCGGGACCGCACCCCTGCTGCCGACACCCTCGCGGCCGGCCCGGCCCTCGTCGCGGGCGGCGTGCTGCCGGCCGCCGCCGGGGCTGCCGGGTCGTCGGACGCCGGGGCCGACGGAGCCACCGGCGGTGCGGCCGCCGCCGTGCCGGCGTCCGCAGCCGACCTGCCCCAGGACGCCGACGCGGTGTTCACCCTGGGCGGTGCGACGGCGAACGCCACCGTCAGCGCTGCCGCCGAGGTCACGCCGGCCCCGCTGCCGGACGACGCACCCGTCGCCACGCAGCTCGGCCGTCAGATCGCCGTGCTGCGCAACGCCCCGGACGGCAGCCAGACGATGACCCTCGTCATCACCCCCGAGGACCTCGGCCCGGTGACGGTCTCGGTGACGGCGACCGCCGGCACCCTCGACCTGACCCTGCACGGCTCCTCCGAGCTCGGCCGGCACGCCCTGCTCGACGCGCTGCCGGACCTGCGCCGCGACCTGGAGGGCGCCGGGCTGTCGCTGAACAAGCTCGACGTCGGCACCAGCACCGACCCGGGCTCCCGCTCTGCCCAGCAGCAGCTGCTCGACGCCCGCGCCGGCCAGCAGGGCACCTCCGGCCAGCAGTCGCCCCGCACCTGGGCCTCGGTGCCCGACGCCCTCACCTCTGATGCCCTCGCCGCCGACGGCACCCCCCTGACCACCGACCAGTCCACGTCGTCCGGCGTGGACGTCCGCGTCTGACCTGGAGTCGCCTCGATGACCACCCCCGTAGGCAGCGTCGGCACCTCGACGACCACCGCCAGCAGCGCGGTCGACCGCTCCGACCAGATGGGCAAGGACACCTTCCTGAAGCTGCTGGTCGCCCAGATGCGCTACCAGGACCCGAGCAACCCGACCAGCAGCAGCGAGTTCATGGCCCAGACCGCGACCTTCACCCAGGTGGAGAAGCTCGAGGAGATCGCCAAGCAGAACGCCGAGCTGCTCACCCTGCAGCGGTCGCTGAGCGCCGGCGCCCTGGTCGGCAAGCACGTCGCCTACACCGCCGACGACGGCACCACCGTCACCGGCGCGGTCTCCTCCGTGATCGTCACCGCCGGCACCGAGCCGCGGGCGATCGTCGGCGACAAGGCCGTGCCGCTGGGCCGGGTCACCGAGATCACCATCCCCGAGGTCGCCACCCCGGCCCCCACCCCGACCACCCCGGGCACCTCCGCCAGCTGACCCCGGCGTCCCGCCCCCTGCACCGACACCGATCGCGAGGAGTCCTCCCCATGCTGCGTTCCATGTTCTCGGCCATCTCCGGCCTGCGCGCCCACCAGACCAAGCTCGACGTCACCGGCAACAACATCGCCAACGTCAACACCGTCGGCTTCAAGGCCAGCCAGACCGTCTTCGAGGACACGCTCAGCCAGGTGCTGCGCAACGGCTCGGCGCCCAACGGCGGCGTCGCCGGCACCAACCCGGCGCAGGTCGGCCTCGGCGTCAAGGTCGCCGGCATCACCACGAACTTCGGCCAGGGCTCGACCCAGAACACCGGCCGGGCCAGCGACTTCATGATCAGCGGTGACGGCTTCTTCGTCACCAAGGTGGGCAACGAGCAGCTCTACACCCGGGCCGGCTCGTTCGACACCGACGGCGTGGGCAACCTGGTCACCCCCGACGGCGCGAAGCTGCAGGGCTGGATGGCCAACGCCCTCGGGGTCGTCGACCCCAACGGCCCGCTGGTCGACCTGCGCATCCCCACCGGCCAGGTGCTCGCCCCGGTCGCCACCACCGGCGCGGCGCTGGCCGGCAACCTCTCGGCCACCCCGGTCGCCACCGAGACCCCGGTCACCTCGCAGATCACCATGTACGACGACCTGGGCAACGCCCACCCGGTCAGCGTCACGATGACCCGCAACGCCACCCCGGCCAACAGCTGGAACGTCACCTTCACCGACACCTCGACCGCGACGTCCACCTCGACGGGCACCGCGCTGGGCAGCGTCACGCTGCAGTTCGCCGACGGCACGAACACCTTCCTCGACGCCAACGGCCAGCCCCGCCCGGCCGGGACCCTCGCCACCCCGAACCCCGCCACGTTCGAGCTGCTCACCTCCGCGGCCGGCGTCCCCGCCTGGACGCAGAACGTGGACATCGACCTGTCCGCCATGACCCAGTTCGGCGGCAAGAGCGACGCCGCGGCGAAGACCACCGCCGACAGCGGCTCGGCGATGGGCGTGCTGGAGGGCTACTCGCTGGCCAACGACGGCACCATCGTCGGCATCTACTCCAACGGGCTGCGGCAGAACATCGGGCAGCTGGCGCTGGCCACGTTCACCAACCCCGGTGGCCTGGAGAAGGCCGGCAACAGCTCGTTCCGGGCCGGCGACAACTCCGGCAACCCGCTGGTCGGGCAGGCCGGCACCGGCGGCCGCGGCAGCCTGTCGGCCGGCGCGCTGGAGATGTCCAACGTCGACCTGGCCGAGGAGTTCACCGGCCTGATCGTCGCCCAGCGCGGCTTCCAGGCCAACAGCCGCGTGATCACCACCTCCGACGAGATCCTCCAGGACCTGGTCCAGCTCAAGCGCTGACGCAGGCCCCTCCTCCTCGCCGCTCGCACGCTCGTGCCGGTGAGGAGGGGCCGGACGGCCCGGTCACCCGGACGGGGTGGCCGGGCCGTCCGGCTCAAGCACCACCCCCGGACCGCCGATGACAGCAGTGCGGCGCGACGAGGCCCGACGTGGCATCCCGCCATCCCGAACCCCTGGAGCAGTCCGTGATCCGTCTGACGCGCCTCAACGGCGAGCACTTCGTGCTCAACGCCGAGCTGATCCAGCGCGTGGAGGGCCACCCCGACACCGTGGTCACGCTGCGGGACGACACGAAGTACGTCGTCACCGAGACCGTGGACGAGGTGGTCCGCGAGGTCCGTGACTACCGGGCCGGCATCCAGGCGGTCGCCTTCCAGATGGACCGCGGTGTCTACCGCCCGCCGACGACCACCGACCTGCAGGGCCCCGAGGACGCCTCGGTCGTGCCCTTCCCGAGCCGAGACGAGCGCTGAGCCATGGACCCCGCCACCCTGATCGGGTTCGCGATCTCCCTGATCGCCTTCTTCGTCTTCATGATCCTCGAGGGCGCCGACCCGACGTCGCTGATCTTCCTCCCGGCGATCGTGCTGGTCATCATCGCGACCTTCGGCGCTGCGCTGGCCAGCCAGACGATGGCCGACCTGAAGAAGATCCCCGTCTGGTTCAAGATGGCCGTGCTGCCGGCGAAGGTCGCCCCGGCGACCGAGCGGATCCAGACCCTGGTCAGCCTCGCCGAGAAGGCCCGCAAGGAGGGCCTGCTCGCGCTGGAGGCCCAGGTCAAGGACATCGACGACCCGTTCCTGAAGCGCGGCCTGCAGATGAGCATCGACGGCACCGACCCGGAGGACCTGCGGTCGATCCTGGAGGGCGAGATCGCCGCCAAGAAGGCCGAGGACAAGGTGGCGAGCAAGTTCTTCACCACCATGGGCGGCTACGCGCCGACCATCGGCATCCTCGGCTGCATCGTCGGCCTGATGAACGTGATGGGGAACCTCAGCAACCCCGAGCTGCTGGGCCCGATGGTCTCCGCGGCGTTCATCGCCACCCTCTGGGGCGTCATGGCCGCCAACTTCTGGTTCCTGCCGATGGGCGCCAAGATCGCCCGGGTCAGCGAGCTGCAGGCCGCGCAGATGGAGCTGCTCGTCGAGGGCATCGCCGAGATCCAGGCCGGCACCAGCCCGCGCACCGTCCGGGCCAAGCTCACCTCGCTGGTGCCGCCCAGTGAGCAGGAGCGCGAGGCGGCATGAGCAAGAGCGGCGGGCACGGCGGCCACGGTGGTGGCCGCCGCAAGAAGCACGAGGAGCACGAGGAGCACGAGAACCACGAACGGTGGCTGGTGTCCGGCTTCGACATGATGACGCTGCTGTTCGTGCTGTTCGTGGTGCTCTACGCGATGAGCTCGATCGACCTGGCCAAGTTCACCGCCTTCGCCGAGGGCGCCCGCGAGGGCGGCGGCGCCCCGGTCACCATCCTCAACGACGGTGCCGCCATCGACGCCCCGACGGAGAACGACAGCCCGCTCAAGCCCGTGCAGGTGGCCCAGGAGGCCGCCATCGACGGCACCGCGCAGACCGCGGCAGAGCAGGCGGCGGCCGAGGCGGCCGCCGCGGCCGCGGCCCGGCAGAACGCCGCCGAGGCGCAGGCCGCGTACGACCAGCTCGCCGCCGCCCGCGCCGCACTCCAGGAGGCGCTCGCCGCGGCCGGCCAGTCCGGGGCGGCCGAGTTCGTCATCGACGAGCGCGGCCTGGTCATCCACGTGGTCTCCGACCCGGTGCTCTTCGCCCCCGAGTCGGCGACCCTGCAGCCCCAGGGCACGGTCGTGCTCGACGCGTTGGCGCCGACGCTGATCGGTCTGCCCAACCAGATCGAGGTCGAGGGGCACGCCAACTCCCTGCCGGTGACCCGCGGTGGCCCGTGGCCCTCCAACTGGGAGCTCTCGGCGATCCGCGCCACCACCGTGCTGCGGCACCTCGCCGAGTCCGACGGCATCCCCGACACCCGGATGTCCGCGGCGGGCTACGGCAGCACCCGGCCGCTCGTGCCCGACAGCGACCCCAGCTACGTCACCGTCAACCGGCGGGTCGACGTCGTCGTCCTGTCCGACGCCTCGGCCACCGCGAACGCCCTGCTGCCCGGACTCGAGGCCGCGGCCCAGTAGCCGATCAGCCCCACCGAGCAGCACCACCGACGCACCGCGCGCACCCACAGCCACGCGGGCACCGACTCCGAGGGAGGCCACGGATGAGCAAGAAGACCAAGAAGGAGACGCCCGAGGACGAGGACGCCGCGGGCGGCGGCGGCAAGAAGAAGTTGCTGGTCATCGGGCTGGTCGTCGTCCTGGCGCTCGGTGCCGCGGCGTACTTCTTCCTGTTCAGCGGCAGCGGCGAGGCCGAGGCCGAGCCCGCACCCGAGGCAGGCACCGTCGTCCTGGCGGTCGAGCCGGTGGCGATCAACCTCGCCGGCGGCAGCTACCTCAAGCTGGGCTTCACCCTGCAGATGTCGGCCGCCTACGACCTGAACGCCGGTGGCGGTGGGCACGGCGCCGCCGCTGCGCCCGACGGCTCCAAGGCGCTGGACATCGCGATCTCGCACTTCTCCGGCGCCGCGCTGTCGGACGTGCAGACCAACCGTGAGGCGATGAAGGCCGCCTTCGAGGCGGCGGTCGTCGAGGCCTACCACGGCGACGTCTACGAGCTCTGGTACACGGAGTACGTCACCCAGTAGAAGGACCCCCTCGCCCCCCAGCACTCGCACGCTCGTGCCGGGGCCCTACGAGGGGGCCGACCAGCACCACACCAGACGCTCCTCCCCCACCGTCCCCAAGGGAACGCACCGGCACCAGCCGGTACCGGAGAACCGGTACCGGCTGGTCTCCGGCGGTCAGGGTCGACCACCCCACCGCCGATGAGGACATGCGTGAGCCTGTCCGACACCGTGGCCGAGGCGCCCAGCGTCCCCGCCCCCCGGAACCCCGACGGGCAGGGGCGTGCCCGGCGACGGGAACCACGCACCTACGACTTCCGTCGCCCCACGAAGCTCTCCCGTGAGCACGTCCGCATCCTGCAGATCGCCCAGGAGGCCTTCGCCCGCCAGGCGACGACGACGCTGACCTCCGCACTGCGCACCGGGGCGCGGATGGAGCTGGTCGGCATCGAGCAGTTCTCCTACGACGACTACATCGCCACCCTGCCGCCGTCCTACTTCCTGGCGGTCTTCACGCTCGAGCCACTGCCGGGCAAGGGCCTGCTGGCCTACCCGCTGGACACCGCGATGGCGATGGTCGACCACATGCTGGGCGGCGCCGGCGCCGGCGAGCAGCCCAACCGGCCGATGACCGGCATGGAGAGCAGCATCACCGGCCACCTGCTGGAGCAGCTGCTCGAGCAGTTCGCCGACGCGTTCGCGCACATCACCGCGCTGCAGCCGGCCCTGGACGGCGTCGAGTACAACCCGCAGCTGGCCCAGGCCGCGTCGGGCTCGGAGACGGTGATGGTCTCCACCTACAGCATGCGGATCGGCGCCCGCGAGCCCGAGGCCACGCTGGTGCTGCCGTTCTCCGCCTTCGCCGGGCCGCTCAACAACGCCGCCTCCCCGCAGCTGTCGGAGTCCGCGCGGATCAAGCGGCAGCGGGCCTACGAGGCGCTGACCGAGCGGCTCAACGACGTGCCGGTGGACGTCAGCGTGCGGTTCAACCCGATCGAGGTGCCCTCCGGCGACCTGCTGTCCCTGGCCGTCGGTGACGTGCTGCTGCTGCGGCACACCCAGGACAGCCCGCTCGAGGTCACCACCAACGACGTGACCTTCGCCCACGCCCTGCCGAGCAACCACCGGCGCCGCCTGGCCGCCGAGATCGTCCCCGACATCGTCGCGACCGCCGCAAAGGACCACCCATGACCACCGCCTTCGGCACCTCGTCGGACTCCGAGACCATCGCCACCGCCGTCGCGTCCGCCGCCCAGGCCGCCGCGGCCGCGCTGCCGGCCGAGCTGGACCTGCGCGCCGGGGAGACGGTGGCCGACCCCGAGTCGGTCCCGCTCCCCGCCACCCCCGGGGCGGCCGTCACCGCCGCCCTCGGCGGCGAGGTCAGCGGCGACATCGTGCTGGTCCTCTCCGAGGAGATCGTCAGCGCGCTGACCAACTCCCCGGTCGGCCCGATGGACGTCGCCACCGCGCTGCGCCCCGCGCTGGAGGCTGCCGCCTCGGCCCTGGGCCGGGTCCGGGTGGCCGCCGAGCGCGTCGAGGAGGTCGTCCCCGCGCTGGACGGCCTGCGCGACAAGGGCGTCTTCCTCGCCGTCCCGCTGGTCAACGGCAGCGAGATCGCCGCGACCCTCGCCCTGCAGGTCACCCTGCCGCAGCGGCGTGAGCGCCGCGGCAGCCTGGACCTGCTGCGCAACGTGGCCATGGAGGTCACCGTCGAGATCGGCCGGACCCGGATGACGGTCTCCGAGCTGCTCTCCCTGCACCCCGGTGAGGTCGTCGAGCTCGACCGGGCCGCCGGCGCGCCGGCGGACCTGCTGGTCAACGGCACCCTGATCGCCCGCGGCGAGATCGTCGTCGTCGACGAGGACTTCGGCCTGCGGATCAGCGAGATCGTGACGGACGCCGACACCGGGGTGGCCGGCGCATGACCTGGATGATCATCCGCCTGGTGCTCTGCCTGGGCTTCATCGCGGCGGTGCTGCTGTTCGCCAGCCGGCTGGCCGCCAAGCGCGGGCTCGGCGGCACGACCGGGGTGATCGAGGTCGTCGCCCGCCAGCGCATGGGCCGGGCGAGCAGCGTCTCGGTGCTGCGGGTCGCCGGGCGCGTGCTGGTCGTCGGCTCCACCGAGGAGCAGGTCACCCTGCTCGCCGAGGTGGAGGACGACGAGCTGCAGACCGCGCTGGCCGCGGCCCAGGTGCGCCCGTCCGCCACCGGCGCCGCCGGTGACCTGGACGGGGTGCCCACCCCCCGCCTGCCGGCCCGCGTCGGCTCCCCTGCCCTGGCCGGGTCCGTGCTCGACCGCGGCACCTGGACGTCGGTCGTTCAGGAGCTGCGCGAGCGGACGGTGCGGCGGTCGTGACCACGCTGCCCGCGCCGGCCCCCCGCGGCCGGTCGATCGCGCAGCGGTCGGCCCTGCTGCTGCTCGTGCTGCTCGGCGCCGTCGTCGCGATGGTGCTGCTGGCCGGGCCGGCCTCGGCCGCGCCGACCGCCCCCACCGCGCCGACCGCCCCGACCTCCCCGGTCGTGGACGACGGCGGGCTGGACATCTCCATCGGCGGGGACAGCCCGAGCACCGCGGTCACGCTGATCCTGGCGATCACCGTGCTCTCGATCGCGCCGTCCGCGCTGCTGCTGGTGACCTCGTTCACCAAGATCCTGGTGGTCCTGGCGCTGACCCGGAACGCGCTGGGCCTGCCCACCTCACCGCCGAACCAGGTGCTCACCGGCATCGCGCTGTTCCTGACCATCTTCGTGATGGGGCCGGTGTTCGGTGACATCAACGAGGTCGCCGTCCAGCCCTACCTGGACGGCGCGATCACCGCCTCGGCGGCCTACGACTCCGGCGTCGAGCCGCTCAAGACGTTCCTGCTGGACAACACCCGGGACGACGAGCTGAAGCTGATGATCGGGCTGTCGGGAGAGGAGCGCCCGGCCGACGCGCAGTCGGTGAGCATGCTGACCCTGGTGCCGGCGTTCGTGCTCTCGGAGCTCAAGAGCGCCTTCATCATCGGGCTGGTCGTGTTCATCCCGTTCCTGGTGCTGGACATGCTGGTCAGCGCGGCGCTGATGGCGATGGGCATGATGATGGTGCCGCCGACCGTCGTGTCGCTGCCCTTCAAGCTGCTGCTCTTCGTGATCGTCGACGGCTGGGCGCTGATCACCACGGCGCTGGTGGGGTCGTACGGATGAGCCGCGTGACGACGGGCGAGCGAGCATCGCAGGGAGCGCCAGCGACCGAGGAGCGGAACGAGCTCGGAGGCGCGCAATGAGCGACGCAGACGTCACCGACATCGCGACCCAGACGATGATCGTGGGCGCCAAGGTGGCCGCCCCGATCCTGCTGACCGCCCTGCTGGTCGGCTTCATGATCTCGCTGTTCCAGGCCGCCACCCAGATCCAGGAACCCACCCTGTCCTTCGTGCCGAAGATGATCGCGGTGGCGATCGCGCTGCTCGTGACCGGCAACTGGGTGCTCTCGGAGCTCGTCTCCTTCACCGACCAGTTGTTCGCGTCGCTGCCGCGATTGCTCGGCAAGGCCTGAGCCGGCATGGACCTCGAGGTCCCCTCGGCGACGCTGGCGGCCCTGCTGCTGGCCAGCACGCGGGCCACCGGGTTCATCGTCCTCGCGCCGCCGTTCAACTCCAACGGCATCCCGCGGGCGGTCAAGGGCGCGCTGGCGCTCGCCCTCGCACTGGTCGCCTTCCCGCACATCACCGGTCTGATGCCGGAGATCACCGCGGGGTTCCTGATCGTCGGGGCGGTCACCGAGGCGGTCATCGGCGCCGCGCTGGGGTTCATCGTCCAGGTGCTGTTCGCCGCCGTCCAGCTGGCCGGCGACGTCATCGACCTGGCCGGCGGCTTCTCGCTGCAGCCGGCCTACGACCCGATGTCGCTGACCACCAGCGGCGTGATCGGCAAGCTGCACTACCTGCTGGCCACCACCCTGCTGTTCACCAGCGGCGGGCACCTGCTGCTGGTGCGGGGGTTCGTCACCTCCTACCAGGGGCTCCCGGTCGGCGGCGCGCTGCCGACCGACCAGCTGGCGGCGACCCTCATGACGGCCTTCTCGATGATGTTCCTGGCCGCGATCCAGATCGCCGGGCCGATGGTGGCCGTGCTGCTGCTGGCCGACGTGGCCCTGGCCCTGCTGTCGAAGGCCGCGCCGGCGCTGAACATCTTCGCGATCGGCTTCCCGGTCAAGATCATGATCACGCTCACCCTGCTGGGCCTGACCTTCCCGCTGCTGCCGGCGGCGGTGGACTCGCTGATGGACACCGCGCTCGACGCGATCACCTCGTTGCGGAGCGGCTGACGTGCCCCGGGGAGGAGGTGACTGATGGCGAAGGACGGTCCCGGCGGGGAGAAGACCGAGAAGCCGACACCGCAGAGGCTCAAGAAGGCCCGCAAGGAAGGCCAGATCCCGCGGACGCAGGAGCTGGGCACCTGGCTGGGCGCGGCTGCGGCCAGCGTGCTGCTGCCGATGCTGGTCGGCAACGCCTTCGACTCCGCCCAGGAGCTCTTCGTCCAGATCGGCAGCGTGGCGCGGCAGCCCGAACCGGCCGCGCTGTCGCTGCTGCTCGGTCAGGCGCTGACCCTGTTCATGACCTCGCTGCTGCCCATGGCCCTGGCGATGATGCTGATCGGCACGCTCGCCTCGGCCGGCCAGGGCGGGGTCACCCTCGCCACGAAGGCGATGAAGCCGACGCTGAAGAAGCTGAACCCCTTCCCCGGGGTCAAGCGGATGTTCGGCACCCAGGGCATGTGGGAGGCGACCAAGGCGATCATCAAGACCGTCGCGCTCGCCGCGGTCATCATCGCCACCTCCTCCAAGGCCCAGGAACTGGTCGCCGCGTCCGGCGCCATGCCCTTGGGCGAGGTGACCCGCGCCTTCGCCGACTCCGCGGTGCTGATGTTCCGGGTCGTCGGCATCACCGGACTGGTCATCGCGATCGCCGACTACCTGGTGGTCCGGCACAAGATGATGAAGCAGCTCAAGATGAGCCAGTACGAGATCAAGCAGGAGCACAAGCAGTCCGAGGGCGACCCGCACGTGAAGGCCCAGCGACGGGCCACCCAGATGGCGATGTCGCGCAACCGGATGATGTCCGAGATCGCCGACGCCGACGTCCTGCTGGTCAACCCCACCCACGTCGCCGTGGCGCTCAAGTACGACCCGATGAAGGGCGCTCCCCGGGTGGTCGCCAAGGGCGCCGGCGAGGTGGCGGCGAAGCTGCGCTCCCGGGCCGAGGAGTGCCGGGTCCCGATGGTCCAGGACATCCCGCTGGCCCGAGCCCTGCACGGCTCCTGCGAGATCGGCCAGGAGGTGCCCGCCCAGCTGTTCACCGCCGTCGCCCGGGTGCTGGCCTTCGTCATGCACCTGTCCGCCCGCGGGGTCCGCGGCGGCATGCACCGGCCGGGCTTCGAGGCCCCCGCCCTCGACGGGCTGCCCAAGGCGGGTCGGCGCCGCTGACCCCTGCTCCCCCACCGACCCCGCCGTCCACTCCGACCCCCCGCTGAACGGGGCGGTGCGGAGCTGTTGTGACGGACGGGGCTGGCGGGCTGCCGTCGTCCCCGCCGCGGTACGGACCGTTCCCCGGGCTGCCGAGAAGGTCCCTGAGGGAGCGCCCCGGCGCACCGCCGGAGGACGACCGCACAGGAACGAGGGCCCGTGGGAAAGCTGACGAAGGCCGCCGTCCCCATCGGGGTCGTCTCGATCGTCCTGATGCTCGTCGTGCCGCTGCCGGCGCCCGTGCTGGACCTGCTGCTGGCCCTCAACATCGTCGGCTCGCTGCTCATCCTGCTGGTGGCGATGAACATCAAGCGGCCGCTGGACTTCGCCATCTTCCCGTCGCTGGTGCTCATCGCGACCCTGATGCGGCTCGCGCTCAACGTCTCCTCGACCCGGCTGGTGCTCACCGACGGCTACGCGGGCAAGGTCATCGAGGCCTTCGGGCACTTCGTCATCGGCGGTTCGCTGATCGTCGGCCTGGTGATCTTCGTGATCCTCACGATCATCCAGTTCGTCGTCATCACCAACGGTGCCGGCCGCGTCGCCGAGGTCGGCGCCCGCTTCACCCTCGACGCCATGCCGGGCAAGCAGATGGCGATCGACGCCGACCTGAACGCCGGCCTGATCAACGAGAAGCAGGCCCGCAAGCGGCGCAGCGAGGTCACTGCCGAGGCCGACTTCTACGGCTCGATGGACGGCGCCAGCAAGTTCGTCAAGGGCGACGCCATCGCCGCGATCATCGTCACGCTGATCAACCTGATCGGTGGCATGGCGATCGGGGTCATGCAGCGCGGCATGGCCCCGGGCGAGGCGGTCTCCACCTACTCGCTGCTGTCGGTCGGCGACGGCCTGGTCTCGCAGATCCCGGCGCTGCTGATCTCCACCGCCACCGGCCTCATCGTGACCCGCTCCGCCTCTCAGGGCGACATGGGCTCGGACCTGATCAGCCAGCTGTCCCGCAACAAGCAGCCGGTGCGGATCGCCGGCATCGCCGCGCTGGCGCTCTGCCTGATCCCCGGCCTGCCCAAGCTGCCGTTCCTGGTGATGGGCGGCGTCTTCCTGTTCCTCTCCACCAAGCTCACCGACCGGGTCGAGGAGGACGACGACGACAGCCCCGCCGCGCAGCTCGCCGCCGCCGAGCCGCAGCCGGACTCCCCGGAGGCGATCGCCGACCGCATGCGGGTCGACCCGCTGGAGCTCGAGGTCGCCTTCGACCTGGTCGAGCTGGTCGACACCGCCCGCGGCGGTGACCTGCTGGACCGGGTGAAGGCCCTGCGCCGCAAGGTCGCCATGGAGACCGGACTGGTCATCCCGCTGGTCCGCACCCGCGACAACCTCGACCTGCCGGCATCCCAGTACGTCATCTGGCTCAACGGCGTCCCCGCCGCCAGGGGCACCTCGCCGGCCGGGACCGTGCTGGCGATCGGCGACCACCTCGACGGGCTGCCGGGCAAGGCCACCCGCGAGCCGGTGTTCGGCCTGGCCGCCAAGTGGGTGCCCGCCGAGCTGCAGCGGCAGGCCGAGATGGCCGGCGCGACCGTGGTCGACCGCTCCTCGGTGATCACCACGCACCTGGCCGAGGTCGTCCGGCAGAACGCCTCCGCCCTGCTGGGCCGGGAGGACGTCAAGGTGCTGGTCGAGATGGTCCGGCGCTCGCACCCGGCCGTGGTCGAGGAGCTCACCCCGACCCTGCTCAGCCTCGGCCAGGTGCAGCAGGTGCTGCAGGCCCTGCTGGACGAGGGCGTCTCGATCCGCGACCTGGTGCGCATCTTCGAGGCCCTCTCGCTGCGCGCCAAGGTCTCCACCGACCTCGACGGCCTGGTGGAGGCCGCCCGTGCCGCCCTCGGTGCCGCGATCAGCCACCCGCACGTCACCGAGGACGAGCGCCTGCACGTCATCACCCTCGAGCCCTCGTTCGAGCAGCGGCTGCTGGAGTCCGTCCGGCAGACCGAGGGCGGCCAGGTGCTGGCCCTCGACGGGCACACCGTCGACCTCCTGGTCCGTGGCTGCACCGACATCCTCGAGGACGCCGAGCGGCTGAACCTCTCCCCCGTGCTCGTCTGCTCGCCCCAGGTGCGAGCCGCCCTGTCCCGCCTGGTCCGCCAGGTCCTGCCCCGCCTGCCGGTCATCTCCTACAACGAGGTGTCCCGTACGGCACAGATCGAGTCCCTGGGAGTGGTGAGCGGTGCCGTCGCAATCCGTTGAGGCCGCCACGCGTGACGAGGCCATCGCCGCCGCACGCGAGCAGTTCGGCCCGACCGCCCGGGTCGTCGGGGTCCGCCGCATCCGGTCGGGTGGGATGTTCGGGTTCTTCACCAACGAGCGGTTCATCGCCGAGGTCGAGGTGCCGGCCGGCGGCGCGAGCCCGGCCGGCAGCACCGGCGGTGCCGTGCTGGAGGGCGCCGCGGCTGCCGCGCCCGCCGCCCTGTCGCTCGACGACCGCATGCAGGAGCTCGCCGACCTGCTCGGCGCCGCCGGCCAGCAGACCCCGGACGTGGAGACGTACAGCCGGGCCGTGCCCGGCCGGTCCCTCCGCGCCGACGACGAGGCGCCCGGGCGCGGCTCGGCCCCCGCGCGCTCGGCCGCTGCGCCGGCGCGCTCGGGCGCCGTGGGCCGCGACTCGATGCCCACCCACTCCGCCGCCGCCGCGGCCGCGCGGATCGCCGCCGCCCCCCGGACCCCACGTCCGGCCTCGCGGGTGGCGGCCGCCCCGGCCGGTCAGCGGACCGCCGCGGCCAAGCCGTTCACCCCGGCCCGGCACACGCTGATGCTGTCGGCGGAGGAGCTGCGCGCCACCCGCACCACCGCGGACGAGCCGGCCGTCGACGAACCGGCCACCCCGTCGCCGTTCGCCGCTGCGCTCACCCGCATGGTCAGCTCCAGCCCGGTCCAGGCCGCCGCCGACGCCGCGGCCGAGGACGCTGCCGCCGCCGCCGCTGCTGCCGAGGCGGCCGCCGCGGACGTCGCTGCCGCCCAGGCTGCTGCGGTGGAGGCCGCCGCTGCCGACGCCGCCCGGCTCGCCGCGGCGCGGATCGACGCCGCCGCCGCGGAGGCGGCGCGCACGCAGGCCGCCCGGATCCAGGCCGCCGCCGAGGCCGCCGCTGCCGCGGAAGCCGCCCGGATCGAGGCCGAGCGCATCGCCGCCGAGGCCGCTGCTGCCGAGGCCGCCCGCATCGAGGCTGAGCGCATCGAGGCTGAGCGCCTTGAGGCCGAGCGCCTTGAGGCCGAGCGCATCGCCGCCGAGGCCGCCCGGATCGAGGCCGAGCGCATCGCCGCCGAGGCCGCTGCCGCCGAGGCCGCCCGCATCGAGGCCGCCCGCATCGAGGCTGAGCGCCTTGAGGCCGAGCGCCGTGAGGCCAAGCGCCTTGAGGCCGAGCGGGTCGCCGCCGAGGCCGCCCGGATCGAGGCCGAGCGCATCGCCGCCGAGGCCGCCCGGATCGAGGCCGAGCGCATCGCCGCCGAGGCCGCCCGGATCGAGGCCGAGCGCATCGCCGCCGAGGCCGCTGCCGCCGAGGCTGCGCGCGTCGCCGCCGAGGCTGCGCGGATCCAGGCTGAGCGGCTGGAGGCTGAGCGGCTGGAGGCCGAGCGGCTGGAGGCTGAGCGCATCGCTGCAGCCGCCGAGCGGCTCGCCGCCGAGGCCGCGGCCGCCGAGGCCGCCCGGGTCGCGGCGGCGCGCGCCGAGGCCGAGCGCCGGGAGGCCCAGCGGATCACCGCCGAGGCCGAGCGGATCACCGCCGAAGCGGCAGCCGCCGCGGCGGTCGCCGCGCAGCCGGGCGACGAGGTGCCGGGCGACGAGGTGCCCGCGCTGTCGATGGTCGAGTCGGTCCGGTCCGCCGACGAGGAGCTCGCCGAGCTGCTGGAGGAGGTGCTGGCGGCCAACGGCACCGGGCGTGGCCGGCACCGCTTCCCCGAGGTCGCCGCGCAGGACGACCAGGACGTCGTCGCCGCGGTGGACGCCGGTGCGGTCGTCGGTGCAGCTGCCGCCGGGCCCGCGGCACCCACCATCCCCTCCGTCGCCCCCCAGGTCCGCGACGTCCCCCGCCCCTGGGCCTACGCGGCCACCGGGGCGCAGCCGAGCGCGTACGACACCGGCGCCCACCGCATCGACGCCCTGGGCGACGACGCGCGGGTGGCCCAGCGCGCGGCGCAGGTCGCTGCCGCACAGGACCTCGTGGTGGACGCCGTCGTCGTGGACGAGGCTCCCGCCGAGGAGGTCCGGCGGGTGGCCCCCCGCCCGGTGGAGGCACCCTCCGAGCGCTTCGTGCTGCCCATGCCGGTGGCGCCCGCCCTGGCCCGCACCGCCAGCGACCCCGCGCCGCTGCCGATGGACGCCACGACCATCCTGCCGCCGCTGTCGCTGATGCCGCCGCAGCGGTTCGGCACCTCGAACGGCCTGCCGCCGCTGCTGGCCTCGCGCCCGGGTGTGCCGCCGGTCCGGCGGTCGCGCCCGCCGGTGCCGGCCAGCCGTCCCTCGGTGACCGGCCGCCCGCGGGTCGCCCCGCTGCCGGTGGCCGCTGCCCCCACGCCCAGTGCGCTGCCGTCCGGCGCCGAGACCGGCACCCGGCTGGCCACGGTCACCCGGCTGGTCCCGGCGCCGTCCACCGAGCTCGCGCCCTACACGGTGCCCGGTCCCGAGGAGCTCGTCGGCCAGCTGCTCACCCTGGGTCTCCCGCACTCCCTGCTGGACGCCGACTTCGCCGTGGACGCCGCCACCCGGGGGGTCTACGCAGCCCTGACCCGGACGCTGGCCGAGCGTCTGCCGGCGGCGCCGGAGGTGCCCGCCGGGAGCGGCGAGGTGCTCATGGTCGTCGGCCCCGGTGCCGAGACCCTGGCCGCCGCCCGGTCGCTGGCGTTCTCGCTCCGGCTGGAGCCCGAGGACGTGCAGTGGGCCGCCTCCGGCGCACTGGCCGGGATGGCCCCGGAGAGCAGCCGGATCACCTCGCTGGAGACCGCGATCGAGCGTCGCCGCGCCAGCGGCTCGCGCGGCACGACCACGATCGTCGCCGTCGACGCACCCCTGCGGACCGCCGGTGGGCCGTGGCTGGAGCACATGCTCTCGGTCTGGACGCCGGCGGCCGTGTGGGCGGTCATGGACTCCACCCGCAAGCCCGAGGACCTGGTCCCGTGGCTGGACGCGCTCCCCCGGCTGGACGCGGTCGTCGTGCAGGACACCGATGCCACCGCCGACCCGGCCGCCGTGCTCGGTCACGTGTCGGTGCCCGTCGCGCTGGTCGACGGCGCCCGGGCCACCGCGCACCGCTGGGCGTCGCTGCTCTGTGAGCGCCTGGAGGAGATGGACGCGTGACCAGTCCGTTCCGCCGGGACGTCGTGCTGACCGCCTTCGTGCTGGCGGTGCCGCTGCTCCTGCTGGCACTGCGCGGTGACCTCACCGTCGACGAGGTCGTCACCCGGCTGCCGTGGTGCCTGGCCGCCGGCTGGGCGGCGGTCGCGCTGATCCGCTGGGCGAGCACGCCCCCGAAGCCGCAGAAGACCGCGGCGACCGCCGCGGCGACGACGGACCCGGCGGAGCCCGCGGGCCAGACCAGCAGCTCCTGACCGACCACGCCGGACCGACAGGGCCCCGCCGTCCAGCCGGACGGCGGGGCCCTGGTCGTCCCGGTGCGTGCGCCCCGCGCAGCGGCTCAGAGGGGCAGGTCCTCCAGCATCTCGGTGACCAGCGCCGCGATCGGGGAGCGCTCGGAGCGGGTGAGCGTGACGTGGGCGAACAGCGGGTGGCCCTTGAGCGCCTCGATCACCGCGGTCACCCCGTCGTGCCGGCCCACCCGCAGGTTGTCGCGCTGCGCGACGTCGTGGGTCAGGACGACGCGGGAGTTGGTGCCCAGCCGCGAGAGCACGGTGAGCAGGACGCCCCGCTCCAACGACTGCGCCTCGTCGACGATGACGAACGAGTCGTGCAGCGAGCGCCCGCGGATGTGGGTCAGTGGCAGCACCTCGATGAGCCCGCGGGCGATGACCTCCTCCAGCACGTCGGAGGAGACCAGGGCGCCGAGGGTGTCGAAGACCGCCTGCGCCCAGGGCGCCATCTTCTCGCCCTCGCTGCCGGGCAGGTAGCCGAGCTCCTGACCGCCGACGGCGTACAGCGGCCGGAAGATCACGACCTTCTTGTGCGCGCGGCGCTCCATCACCGACTCCAGCCCGGCGCACAGTGCCAGCGCCGACTTGCCGGTGCCGGCCCGGCCGCCCATCGAGACGATGCCGATCTCGGGGTCGAGCAGCAGGTCCAGGGCGATGCGCTGCTCGGCGGAGCGGCCGTGCAGGCCGAAGGCGTCCCGGTCGCCGCGGACCAGCCGCACCTGCTTGTCCGGCGTCACCCGGCCCAGCGCCGACCCTCGGGAGGACAGCAGCACCAGCCCGGTGTGCGTGGGCAGCTCGGCGGCCGAGGGCAGGAACGCCGTGCCGCTCTCGTAGAGCTCGCGGATCTCCTCGTCCTCCAGCGACAGCTCGGTCATCCCGGTCCAGCCGGCGTCGACCACGCCCAGGCCCCGGTACTCCTCGGTCGCCAGGCCGATCGCCGCCGCCTTCACCCGCAGCGGCACGTCCTTGGTGACCAGGCAGACGTCGCGCCCCTCCGAGCGCAGGTTCAGCGCGACCACCATGATCCGGCTGTCGTTGCTGTCGTTGCGGAAGCCGGCCGGGAGCACCGACGGGTCGCTGTGGTTCAGCTCGACGTGCAGCGTGCCGCCCTGGTCGCCGACCGGCACCGGGGCGTCCAGCCGGCCGTGCTCGACCCGCAGGTCGTCGAGCTTGCGCAGGGTCTGCCGGGCGAACCAGCCCAGTTCCGGGTGGTCGCGCTTGTCCTCGAGCTCGCCGATGACGACGAGCGGGACGACCACGTCGTGCTCGTCGAAGCGCAGCAGCGCGCCCGGGTCGGAGAGGAGCACGGAGGTGTCGAGGACGTAGGTGCGGCGAGTGCTCACGAGTCGGCTCCCAAGGGGCGACACCCTGCTGGCAGGGCGCACCCCGGCTCGAAGGTGGCCGGGCCCCGGCGCTGGGGCCGGGACACGGCCCCCTTGGTGAACGATCTCCGTCGCACCAACCGGGCCTCCCGTGGAGGGCGAGGTGAGCTCGTCCTCCACCCCGGACGCTAGGCCCTCCCACCGACAGGAGCACTCTCCTGACACGCCAACGGGTGACGTGTGGGACTCCGTTCGTCCGCTGGACTCCTGCCGGAAACGTCGCGCGCCCGGTTCCCAGCGGCCGCCGGGGCCCAATCGCCGGGCAACGGGTCGCCGGGCAACGGGTCGCCGGGCAACGGGTCGGCGGGGAACGGGTCGCGGGATCAGCTCCGGGCAGACGACCGGTCGTCCGGGTGGCGGCGGACCGCGGCCAGCGCCCAGACGACCGGCACGAGGAGCACGGGCCACTGCAGCGACAGGTCACCCAGCCACAGCAGCCCGACCAGCAGCAGCGCCGCCAGCCAGCCCGCCGTCCACAGGCCCAGCAGCCGCCGCTCCCCCGGCGTCCCGTCGTCCGGCACGGCTCAGGCGCCGGCGAGCTCGGCGGTGACCACCGCCGGGGTCAGCGGCTCGTCGAGCAGGCGGAGGAAGCGGTCGGCCACCGGCTGCCCGGCCGGCCGGGCGGCGAGCCACGCCGACAGCAGGTCGAAGCCCTCGACGTAGGTGGAGATGTAGGCCCGCCACAGCGGGTCGGTGAGGAAGCGCAGCTGCTGCACCGCCCGGTCGTGGCTGACCAGCCCCCAGCGCTGCAGGTGGGCGATCACCACGTCGGGATCGGCACCGCGGTCGTGCAGCAGGATCGCGGCGTCCTGGCGCACCCGGTTCAGCGGTGCCGCGGCCGCGGCGATCCGCTCGGCCAGGTGCCCGTCGAAGCGCAGCCCGAGGTCACCGAGGACGTCGGCGGCCCACGGCCCCCACCCGGCGCCGATGGACGCCTCCACGCCGAGGTCGGCCAGCCCCTCGGCCATCAGGCACTCCGGGGTGTTCACCAGGAAGACGGTGTGCTCCAGGTGCTGGTCGCGCTCGACCAGGCCGCGCTCCTTGCGGCAGTGCTCGGTGTGGTGCCCCGGGTAGGACTCGTGCGCCACCAGGTGCGGTAGCTGACCGAGCCGGTGCGGCAGGTCGGCGTTGATCGCCACCCGCGACCGGTAGTCGCCCTCGTAGTAGTTGAACCCCGACCACGGCTTGTCGGTGACCACCTCGTAGCGCACCGTCTCGACCTCCGGCAGGCCGTACTGCCCGCGCACCCGGTCGCGCAGCGCCGAGGACAGCGCGTGCACCGCCGCCTCGAGCCGCTGCGGCGGGCACTCCTCCCGCCGCCGGTGCACCGCGTAGCGCTCGGACAGCGTGCCGCTGCCGGGCAGCAGCCGCTCCAGCTCCGCGTGCGCGGCGGCGTACTCGGCCGGGTCGCCCAGGGTGACCGAGACCTGGAAGTAGGCCTCCACCTCGGCGATGAACCCGACCGGCTCCCCGCCCAGCTTGCGGGCGCTGCACTCCAGGCCGGTCAGCTGCCCGCGCAGGTACGCCGTCCGATCGTCCGGCAGCGCGGCGGAGTCGAGCTCGGCCAGCAGGCCCCGCGCCTGGTCACGCAGCTGCTGCGGGCTGGGCGCGGGCTCGTCGGCGACCTGGGCCCGCAGCCGCGGGTCACCGGTGTAGGCATCGACGAAACCGGGCTCCAGCCGGTCGAAGCGCAGCCCCAGCCGCACGTACTCCAGGGGGACGTCGACCGCGCCGGCTGCCATGCCCGCAGTCTCCCAGCCGCCGTCCCGGCGCCCCCCAGCGGCCATGTCCGCCGACTTGGCCGCCGTCCCGCTGGCCCCCCGGTCGGCGGTCAGCTGCCGAAGCGGCGGTGCCGGGCGGCGTAGGCACGCAGCGCCCGCAGGAAGTCGACCCGGCGGAACTCCGGCCAGTACACGTCGGTGAAGTAGAACTCCGAGTGCGCCGTCTGCCAGGTCAGGAACCCCGACAGCCGCTGCTCGCCGCTGGTGCGGATCACCAGGTCGGGATCGGGCTGCCCGCGGGTGTACAGGTGCTCGGCGATGTGCTCGACGTCCAGCACCTCGATCAACTCGGGCAGCGTCGTCCCCCGCTCGGCGTGCTCGGCCAGCAGCGACCGCACGGCGTCGGCGATCTCCCGCCGCCCGCCGTAACCGACCGCCAGGTTCACCGTCGCGCCGGGACGGTCCCGGGTGTCGCGCTCGGCGCGGGTCAGCACGGCGACCGTCTCCTCGGGCAGTAGCTCCAGCGCGCCCACCGCCCGCAGGTGCCAGCGACGGTCCGGGCCGGCCAGGTCACAGGCCACGCCCTCGATGATCCGCAGCAGCGGGGTCAGCTCCGGCTCGGGCCGGGTCAGGTTGTCGGTGGACAGCAGGAAGAGCGTGACCACCTCCACCCCGGCCTCGTCGCACCAGGACAGCAGGTCGGCGATCTTGTCGGCTCCGCGCCGGTGCCCCTCGCTGACGTCCTCCAGGCCGATCGCCTTCGCCCAGCGCCGGTTGCCGTCGATGATCACGCCCACGTGGCGCGGGGTGTCGGCGCCCACCAGGCCCCGGGCCAGCCGGCGCTCGTAGACGACGGTCAGTGCGTCCCGGACCCGTGCGCGCACCCCCACGCCGTCACCCTAGGTGCCGAGCGGCTGACCGGCTGGCTGCGGTGCCGACCGCGTCACGCGCCCGGCGGCAACCTCACAGCCCGTTCCGGGTGACGGCGGTACCTACGCCTCCGTAACCTCGGTCCATGAGCGTCTCCTCAGACCGCGAGGACCACGTCCGGATCACCGCCGACGGCGCCGAACTGGAGGCGCCGGCCGGCCCGGGGATCGACACCGTCCACGCCGAGGGCGAGCGCGTCCAGGCGGTGGAACGCGACGGGCGCTGGACCGTCGCCGACTACGGCGACTCCGACTTCACCCACCCCGACACCCGGCCGCGGATGCGCGGCTGGCTGCACCTGTTCGCCTTCTTCGGCTCGATCGCGGCCGCCGCCGTGCTCATCCCGCTGGCCTTCGTCGAGAGCCCGCGGGCCGGCTGGTCGGTCACCGTCTACTGCCTGACCATCCTCGGCCTGTTCGGGATCAGCGCGGCCTACCACCGCCGCCGGTGGTCACCGCGCGGCTGGAAGCTGATGAAGCGCGCCGACCACTCGATGATCTTCGTCTTCATCGCCGGCACCTACACGCCGTTCGCCCTGCTGGCCGTGCCGGAGCCGACCGGCTGGTGGCTGCTGGGCACGGTCTGGCTGGGCGCCGCCCTCGGCGTCGCCCTGAAGATGGTCTGGCCCACCGCGCCGCGTTGGCTCGGCGTGCCGATCTACCTGGCGCTCGGCTGGGCCGCGGTGTTCGTGCTGGTCGACATCCTGCAACTGGTCGGGGTCACCGTGCTGGTGCTCATGGCCGCCGGCGGGGTGCTCTACAGCGTCGGCGCCATCGCCTACGCCAGCAAGCGCCCCAACCCGTGGCCCGGCACCTTCGGCTACCACGAGGTGTTCCACGCGATGACCATCGTGGCCGCCACCTGCCACTACATCGGGGTGTACTTCGCGCTGTACAACTCGCCGTTCACATCGTGATCCTCCGGATCACACCGCGGCCAGGTGCCGTGCCCCGGGGGCGTTGAGCCGTTTCGTGGGCTGACGGCGGGAGCCTCCGGCCCCGCGCCGGCATCCCACTGCGGCCTACGGCCGCGGTCCGTTCATGTCGGGTGGCGGTCGAGTCCGCCCTCGGGGGGCCCTGCGGGCCCCCGCTCGGGCGGACGGCCTGCGGCCGGTGCGGCTCAGCTGAAGGGTGTGCGGTGGTCGAGCTTGAGGGAGGCTCGGCCGGCCAGGCGCCAGGCGCGGGCTGTGACGTCACGGTCGGCGTCGGTGACCAGGTTGCCCATGACGCGGAGGGCGACGGTCATCAGGGCGCGGGAGCGCATGCCGACCGGGCCGGCGGCGGGGAGCAGGCGGGGCACGGTGAGCAGGCCGGCCAGCCGGCGGGCGATGGAGAACGCCTCGCCGTAGTGCCGGCGCAGCATGGCCGGCCAGGCCTGCGACCAGTCGTCGTCGGCGAACAGCTCCACCACGCTGCGGCCGGTCTCCAGGCCGTAGTCGATGCCCTCGCCGTTCAACGGGTTCACGCAGCCGGCGGCGTCGCCGACCAGAGCCCAGTTGCGGCCCGCGACCCCCGACACCGCCCCGCCCATCGGCAGCAACGCGCTCGCCGGTGCCCGGACGGCGCCCTCGATCTGCCACTCCTCCCGCCGCTGGTCGGTGTAGAGCTCCAGCAGGCTGCGCAGCCGGACGTCGGCCGGACGGCGCTCGGTGGCCAGCGTCCCGACCCCGATGTTGACCTCGCCGGCCGCGGCACCCAGCGGGAAGACCCAGCCGTAGCCCGACAGCAGGTCACCGTCGGCGCCCCGGAGCTCCAGGTGCGAGGAGATCCACTCGTCGTCGCTGCGGCCGGAGCGCACGTAGCCCCGCGCGGCCACGCCGTAGGCGGTGTCCTTGTGCCACTCCCGGCCCAGCACCCGCCCCAGCGATGACCGGACGCCGTCGGCGACCACCAGCCGGCGGCACAGCACCGTCGTCGTCGAGTCGTCGGGACGGCGGAACACCACCGCGGCCACCCGGTCGCCGTCCCGTTCCACGTCCACGGCACGTGCACCCTCGACGGGGGTGGCCCCGGCGTCGAGGGCGACCTGCCGGATCCGGGCGTCCAGCTCCGTGCGCGGGACGGCACCACCGTGGTCGGGCAGCGAGCCACCGGGCCACGGCAGCAGCAGCTCCTGCCCGAACCCGGCGGCCCGCAGCCCACGGTTGCGCCCGTGCGACCGCACCCAGTCGCCCAACCCGAGGTGCTCGAGCTCGGCGATCGCGCGGGGGGTGAGCCCGTCGCCACAGGTCTTGTCGCGGGGGAAGACGGCGGCGTCGGCGAGGACGACGTCGGCGCCGCCCCGGGCTGCCCAGGCCGCGGCGGCCGACCCCGCAGGGCCGGCCCCGACCACCAGGACGTCGGTCTCGGTCGGCTCGACGCTCGTGGTCACCGCACCAGTGTCCTCGCCGCGGCTCAGCCGACGTTCGGGCCCCGGGAGCGGACCTCCTCCACCCCGGCCATCGCCGCGCGCAGCTCGGCCAGCCAGTCGTCGGTGTGCTGCCCGACCAGCCGCACCGCCCAGACCAGCGCCTCCGACCGGGACCGGGCCACCCCGGCGTCGACCAGGGTGTCGAGCACCAGGCGCTCGGGCTGCCGCAGCCGCGTCATCACCGGCACGGAGAGCGTGGTGAACAGCTCCCGGACGTCGCCGCAGGCCGCACCCCAGGCGACCGAGCGGCCGTAGCGCTCCTGTGCGGCGTCGGCGATCGCCATCCGCTGTCCCCGGGTCTGCTCCCGGAAGCGGGCGATCCGCCCGGCCCGGGCAGCCGCCGGGTCCCCCTCCCCCGCGTCGGGCTCGGGAACGGTGCCGACGACGGTGATCTCGTCGCGGTCGATGACCAGCTCGACCGGGCCGGTGAACCACTCGTCGGGCAACCGCCCGGCGAACCAGCCGGCGACCTCGGCACGCTCCACGGGTGGGCTGGCCTCGGCTGCGCGGCCGCGGGCACGACCTCGGCCGGAGGGGCCGTCGGGCGGGAATCGGTGGTGGTGGGTGAACACGGGGCCTCCTCGATCAGACGGACGCCCAGCACTGTAATCGTGTAATCTATGTGCGGGACGACCGATCGTTGCGCCGAGAGCGGACGTCCACGGCACCAGGAGGACGGCGGACAGCCGCCGTGCCGGGGCGCACCCCCGACCCCGGCGCCGGTCGTCGTGCCCGGGCCGGGCCGACCGCCGTCCGTACGATGACGGTCCGCGTCCACCCAGGGGAGGCACGCCGCGTGGCCCACGTACCGCCGGACCGCCGGCCCACCGCCCGGTTCCCCCGCCGGTCCGGCCCACCCCCGCAGCCGGGCAGCCCACCCGGCCCTCCGCACGGCCGGACTCCCCCCGCCCACGCCGACCACCCCGGGCCTTCGTACGACCCGGCCGGCTGGGCCCCGCCACCGGCGGCCGAGGAGCCGGTGGCCGGTCGCCGGTGGCCGTGGCGGCCCCGCGGTCGCGCCGACCGGCACCCACCCGCCGAGCCCGGGCGCGCAGCACGACGCCCGTGGCGGCGGGAGTGCCGCACCCGGCGCCGCGGCGTCCTGCGCGCCCTCGGCCGGCTGCTGGTGGCGGCGTTCCTGCTGCAGGCGCTGGTGCTGGCGTCGCTGCGGTGGGTGGACCCGCCGACGACGGCCTTCATGGCCGCCAACCCCGACGGCGCGGTGCAGCAGTTCGTGCCGGTCGAGCACGTCTCCCGCAACCTCCTCGCCGCGGTGGTCGCGCACGAGGACGCCCCACTGCCCTACCGCTCCGGGGCCTTCGACTGGGACGAGCTCGTCGCGCGCGCCCAGGCCCACCTCCGCGGTGAGGACGACCCATCGGGCTCGACCATCCCGCAGCAGGTGGCCAAGAACCTCTTCCTCAACCAGGAGCTGAGCGCCTGGCGCAAGGCGGTCGAGGCCGGCCTCGCCGCGGAACTGGCGATCGCCCTGGACGACCGGCGGATGATCGAGCTGTACGTCAACCACGCCCAGTTCGGCCCCACGGTCTACGGCGTCTGCGCCGCCAGCTGGTACTACTTCGACACCCCGCCCGACACGCTGTACCAGGACCAGGCCATCCAGCTCGCCGGCCTGCTGCCCTCGCCCGGGCACGTCCGCCGCGCCCCCGGCGGCGGGCTGGACTTCCAGGTCGAGGACGGCCTCGGCTGGCTGTCCCGGTCGCACGTGCTCAACGCGCAGCAGCGACTGCCCGCCCACCTCGATCGGCTGGGCTTCCAGCCGATCGAGGACCTCGGCGTCACCGGGCTGGCCGCCGACGAGCCGGACAGCAGCGACGACTGCAGCGAGCGACCGGCGGAGGTCGCCGACCTGATCGCCGCGGAGGGCACCGCCTGAGGACGGCGACCCGCCCGTCACCCGATCGTCACGTTCACCCGGCCTGCCCCGGGCACCCCCTTGACGAGACCGAGGAGGTCGCCCGACCGAGGTCGTCGACGTCACCGGCGCGCGCACCCTCCGGCAGGTCGCCTGGGCCGGTTCCTCCGAAGGGCGGACGTCCCTCGCGGTCGGCACCCGTGCCCGGCTGCCGTTCCGGGTGTTCGTGCTCGACGGCGCCCCCGGCACCTCCGACGGCACGCGGGTCGTGCTGGACGTCGCCCACCGCTGGTGACGGCCGGCGGGTCGGTCAGTCCGGGACGTTGCCCTCGTCGGGCTCGCGCTCCTTGCGGCGCAGCATCCAGGCCGTCGCCCCGAGCAGCACGACGAGCACCCCGAGGACGGCGATCTCGGTGATCCGGTCGTCGAACGCCGCACCCTTGCCCAGGGCGCTCGCCGCCTCGACCGAGAGCACGACGATCTCCTTGATCGAGGCGATGATCCCGACCAGCAGGAACGGCTCGGCGATCAGTTCGCGGCGCTCGACCGTGGTGCGGACCGCGAACAGCAGCTCCACGACGATGAAGACCAGCAGCAGGACGTCGAGCAGCTCCAGGACCGGGGTCTGGGAGAAGTCCCCGACCATCCCCCAGGTGGTCTTCCCTGCCACGATGAGCAGCAGGAAGGCGCTGACCACCAGGAACAGCGCGATGCCGGCGTAGACGAGGTTCTCGCCGACCTCCAGCGCACGGGTGCCGAAACGGCCCAGACCGGGTCGTTCGTCGTCCTGCTGCTCGGGGTCGCGCCGGGTCCGCTGGGTCGCCATCCGGCGATCATGGCCGACCCGGGCCTCGCACGGGTCAGGACGCCGGCGGGCGTCCCTCCTGCGGGTCAGCGCTGCGGCGCGGCGGCTCGATCGCCAGCGGCGCCCGGCGCAGGGTGTCCAGCAGCTCCTGCCCCGGGGCCGGCTCGTCGACCAGCTCGGCGGGGCTGTCGGGCACCCGGTCGGCCGGGTCGAAGCTGCGCGGCACCCGCTTCAGGTGCCGGCCCATCGACCGGCCGAGCAGGATCACCGCGACCAGCAGGACCACGATCAGGAACAGCCCGACCGGGCCGGCCTTGCCGACGTCCTCGGGGAGCTGCTGCTGCTCGACGGCCAGCAGCGTCAGGGCGGCGTTCACGCGACGTCCGCGGAGGTCCGGATGCCGGCGAACAGGTCGTCCTCCGGGGTGGTCGAGTCGACCAGCGAGCGGGCCAGCTCGTAGTCCTCGGTCGGCCAGGTGCGGGTCTGCAGGTCCAGCGGGACGGAGAACCAGCGGCCGGTCGGGTCGATCTGGGTGGCGTGGGCGATCAGCGCCGCGTCACGCACCGGGAAGTACTCGGCGCAGGGCACCCGGGTGGTCACCCGGTGGGAGATGTCGTTGGCCGGGTCCCAGTTCGCCAGCCACTCCGTGTAGGGCGACTCGGCGCCAGTGGCCAGCATCGCCTCGTGCAGCGCCTTCGTCCGCGGCAGCGTGAAGCCCATGTGGTAGTAGAGCTTGCTCACCTGCCAGGGCTCACCGAGCTCGGGGTACCGGTCCGGGTCGCCGGCCGCCTCGAACGCGTGCACGGAGATGTCGTGGGTCTTGATGTGGTCGGGGTGCGGGTAGCCACCACGCTCGTCGTAGGTGGTCATCACCTGCGGCTTGAACCGCCGGATCAGCGCGACCAGCGGTGCTGCGGCCTCCTCGACCGGGACCAGCGCGAAGCAGCCCTCCGGCAGCGGCGGCAGCGGGTCGCCCTCGGGCAGCCCGGAGTCCACGAAGCCGAGGAACTCCTGCTCCACGCCCAGGATCTCGCGGGCGCGGTCCATCTCCTCGGTGCGGATCTCCGCCATCCGCTCCCAGACGTCGGGGCGGTCCATGGCCGGGTTCAGCACCGAGCCGCGCTCGCCCCCGGTGCAGGTCGCCACCAGCACGCGGGCGCCCTCGGCGACGTACTTCGCCATCGTCGCTGCGCCCTTGCTCGACTCGTCGTCCGGGTGCGCGTGCACCGCGAGCAGCCGCAGCTGGTCCGGTTCGGTCACGGTCTCTCCTCGCTCCGCTCGTCGAACCCGTGCCCGACGGTGCTGCCTGCATGGCCTGGCCCACTCGGCCCCACCGGCCATGGTCCCACTCGGGGCGCGGTCCTGGCACGCCCCCCGGAGAGCACCGGGTGTGCGCCGCACCACTCCTCCCCGACCTCGGCCGGCGGCCGGACCAGTTCCGTCGAGCCCTGCACGAGGGGAGGTCGCGGTGTTAGGTTGCTCGGATTGACCACCGGTGGCCCTCGGAGCGGAGGGTCACCAATCGAGCACCGGGAGCACTACGTGTCCACCCCCACTGACGAGCAGGACCAGGGCGTCTGGCTGACGCAGGAGGCCCACGACCGGCTGCGCGCCGAGCTCGACCAGCTGGTGGCGAACCGTCCGGCCATGGCCAAGGAGATCAACGACCGCCGCGAGGAGGGTGACCTCAAGGAGAACGGCGGCTACCACGCTGCTCGCGAGGAGCAGGGCAAGCAGGAGGGCCGGATCCGCCAGCTGACCGACCTGCTGCGCAAGGCCCGGGTCGGCGACGCCCCCACCACGGCCACCCACGCGGCCCTCGGCACGGTCATCACCATCGCCTTCGACGGCGACGAGGACGACACCGAGAAGTTCCTCCTCGGCTCCCGCGAGATCGCCGGCACGACCGAGCTCACCGTCTACTCCCCCGAGTCGGCGCTGGGTTCGGCGATCGTCGGCGCCGAGCCGGGGTCGACGGTCACCTACCAGGCACCCAACGGCAAGGACATCTCCGTGAAGGTCCTCGCCGTCGAGCCGTTCGTCCCCTGATCGACCGGATGACCAGCGCGGTGGACGGCGGGCACACCCGGGGCCGGCGGGCGGAGAACACCACCTTCGTCTGCGGGCACTGCGAGACCCTCGTGCCGGCCAACACCGACGGGCACTACCGCAACCACTGCCCGTGGTGCCTGTGGTCGCTGCACGTCGACGAGCTGCCCGGCGACCGGGCGAGCGAGTGCCGGGCGCTGATGGAGCCCATCGGCCTGGTGGAGAAGTCGGGGAAGGGCTGGCAGGTGGTGCACCGGTGCACCACCTGTGGCCACCGGCAGCCCAACCGGCTGGTGCGCGACGGCGCGGCTCCCGACGACCTGGACCTGGTGCTGCAGCTCCCCTGGCTCTGACCTGATCCGCCCACCGCGGCGACGGGCGGAGACCGAACGGCCCCACGGACACTGTCCGTGGGGCCGTTCCGCGTCGCGGGGTCAGGCGGCGGGAGCGAGCCCGCGGCGGCGGAGCAGCGGGCCGGTGTCGGCGGCGCGGCCGCGGACGGCGGCGAAGGCGCCCAGCGGGTCGACCGAGCCCCCGCGGGAGAGCAGCCGCTCGCGGAACACGTCGCCGTTGGCCCGGCGCAGCCCGCCGTTCTCCTTGAACCACTCCACGGTGTCGGCGTCGAGGACCTCCGACCAGATGTAGGAGTAGTAACCGGCCGAGTAGCCCCCGGCGAAGACGTGCTGGAAGTACGTCGTCCGGTACCGCGGCGGCACCAGGTCGAACGCGACGCCGGCGTCGGCGAGGGCCTTCACCTCGAAGGCCTGCGGGTCGGTCACCCGCGTGTCCGGCCCGATCCGGTGCCAGGCCTGGTCGAGCAGCGTGGCGCCCAGGTACTCGACGGTGGCGAACCCCTCGCCCCACAGGGCAGCGGCCTCGATCGCGTCGACGGTCTCCTGGGCCAGCGGTTCACCGGTCTCGACGTGCCTGGCGTAGTGGGCCAGCACCTCCGGCCACAGCGCCCACATCTCGTTGACCTGACTGGGGAACTCGACGAAGTCCCGCGGGACGCTGGTGCCGGAGAAGCGCGGGTAGGTGACCGCCGAGGACAGCCCGTGCAGCGCGTGCCCGAACTCGTGGAACAGCGTGGTGACCTCGTCCAGGGTCAGCAGGGTCGGCTGGCCGGCCGCCGCCCGGGTGACGTTGAGGCAGTTGAACACGACCGGCCGGGTGCCGAGCAGGCCCGACTGGTGCACGAAGGAGCTCATCCACGCCCCACCGCGCTTGCCCTCGCGGGCGAAGAAGTCACCCAGGTAGAGCCCGACCGGCTGCTCGTCGGCGAAGACCTCCCACACCCGGACGTCGGGGTGGTAGCCCTGCAGGTCCGGGCGCGGGGTGAAGGTGAGGCCGTAGAGCAGCTCGGCGGCGCGGAAGACGCCGTCGACGAGCACCCGGTCGAGCTCGAACCACGGGCGCAGCGCCGCGCTGTCGACGGCGTAGCGCTCGGCGCGCACCCGCTCGGAGTAGTACGCCCAGTCCCAGGCGGCCAGCTCCACCCCGTCGGCGGCGGCCACCTCGGCGAGCACCGCCGCCTCGGCCCGGGCGTTGGCCATCGCCGGCGGCACGAGGGCACCGAGCAGCTCGTCGACGGCGGCGGAGGTCTGCGCGGTCTGGTCGGCGGCGATCAGGTCGGCGTGGGTGTCGAAGCCGAGCAGCCGGGCGCGCACCGCGCGCAGGTGGGCCATCTCCGCGGCGATCGGGCCGTTGTCGTGCTCCCCGGCCGACGCGCGGGTCAGCGACGCCTCGTGCAGCCGACGGCGCAGCCCGCGGTTGCGCAGCTTCGCCATCGCCGGCTGACCGCTGGGCAGCACCAGGGTGAGCAGGTACCCGCCCTCGTGCCCACGCTCGGCGGCGGCGCCGGCAGCGGCCTGCACCTCGGCGGCGCTCAGCCCGTCGAGCTCGGCCTCGTCGGTGACCAGCACGGCCGCGGCCTCGGTGGCCACGACCAGGTTCTGCCCGAAGGTCGTCGACAGCTCCGACAGCCGCTGGTTGAGGTCGCGGAGCTGCTCGCGGCCGGCGTCGTCCAGACCGGCGCCGGCGAGCACGAAGTCCAGGTGGTAGCGCTCCACGAGCCGCAGCGACTCGGCGTCCAGGCCGGCCTCGTGCCGGCCGGCGTGCACGGCGTCGATCCGGGCGAACAGCGCCGGGTCGAGCCGCAGGGCGTCGGAGTGGGCCGCCGACAGCGGGGCCACCTCCCGCTCGATCTCCCGCAGCCGGTCGCTGGCCATCGAGGAGGCCAGGTTCCAGAACACCGCCTCGGCCCGGCCCAGCAGCTGGCCCGACCGCTCCAGTGCGACGACGGTGTTGTCGAAGGTCGGCTCGGCCGGGTCGGCCAGCAGCGCGGCGACCTCCGCCCGCTGCTCGGCCATGCCGGCCAGCAGCGCCTCCCGGCAGTGCTCCAGCGAGATGTCGGCGAACGGCGGCAGCTCGTAGGGCAGCGTCGAGGCGGCCGCGAACGGGTTGGCCGGGGACAGGGGCTCAGGTGCCGGCGTCGCGGCCGGTTCAGCGGTGCTCATCGCCCCCATCTTCACCCCGCGGCCCGGCCGGCCGTCACCTGGACGACCGGCCGGGTCGTGGTCGTGCTGCGGTCAGTCGCCGCCGGCCGACTCGATCAGCGGCTGGAGGTGCGCAGGTAGGCCCGCACCGACAGCGGCACGAACACCGCGAGGATCGCCACCGCCCACAGCAGGGTGTAGAGCACCGGGTTCTGCAGCGACCAGGCGTCCGGCTCCGGCAGCCCGGCCGGCATGTTGCCGAACAGCTCGCGCGCCGCTCGCACGACCGCCGAGACCGGGTTCCACTCGGCGAAGTGCCGCAGCACCGTCGGGAAGGTCTCCAGCGGCACGAAGGTGTCGGCGATGAACGTCAGCGGGAAGATCACGATGAAGCTCGCGTTGTTGACCACCTCGGGCGTGCGGACCAGCAGCCCGACCATCGCCATCAGCCAGGAGATGGCGAACGCGAACACCAGCAGGACCAGGAACCCGGCGATCGCCTCGGCGATGGAGCTGTTGATCCGCCAGCCGACCACGAGGCCGGTCAGCGCCATCACCACGATGGAGATGACGTTCAGCCCGAGGTCGGCGACCGTGCGGCCGATCAGCACCGCCGAACGGGACATCGGCAGCGACCGGAACCGGTCGATCAGGCCCTTCTGCAGGTCCTCGGCGATGCTCGCCCCGGTGACGGTGGACCCGAAGACCACCGTCTGGGCGAAGATCCCCGGCAGCAGGAACTCCGCGTAGGTGACCCCTGGGGGGAGCCCCTGGATGGCTCCGCCGAACACGTAGCGGAACAGCACCACGAACATGATCGGCGAGAGCGTGGCGAAGACGATCAGGTCGGGCACCCGCTTGACCTTGATCAGGTTGCGCCGGGTGATGACGACGCTGTCGGAGACGGTCTCGGCCAGGGTGCTCATGACTGCGCTCCTGCACTGACGGTGGTGGCCGGCTCGTCGGCGGCGGAGTCGGCGTCGGCGTCCTCGGCCGAACGCCCGGTGAGGGTGAGGAAGACGTCGTCCAGGTCGGGGCGGCGCAACCCGATGTCGAGCACGTCGGCGCGCACGCCGGACAGCCGGCGCAGCGCCTCGGCCAGCGTGTCGGTGCCGCCGGTGACCGGCAGGGAGAGGCGCCTCGTCTGCTGGTCGGCGTGCAGCTCACCGTGCGCCAGCGGCCGCAGTGCGTCGGTGACCACGGCCAGCTGCTCGGCCGTGCCCACGGTCAGCTCGAGCCGCTCACCGCCGACCTGGGCCTTGAGCTCGTCGGCGGTGCCGCGGGCGATCACCCTGCCGCGGTCGATGACCACCATCCGGTCGGCGAGGCGGTCGGCCTCCTCCAGGTACTGGGTGGTGAGCAGGATGGTCGTGCCGTCGCTGACCAGGTCGGCGATGAACTCCCACATGCCCAGCCGGCTGCGCGGGTCGAGCCCGGTCGTCGGCTCGTCGAGGAAGAGCACCCGCGGCCGGGCGATCAGCGAGGCGGCGATGTCGAGGCGCCGGCGCATGCCGCCGGAGTAGGTCTTCGCCGGCCGGTTGGCCGCGTCGGTGAGGTCGAACCGCTCGAGCAGCTGCCCGGCACGCGACCGGGCCTCCCTCTTGCCCAGCCGGTACAGCCGGCCGACCATCTCCAGGTTCTCCGTGCCGGTCAGGTACTCGTCGACCGCGGCGTACTGGCCGGTCAGCCCGATCGCGGCGCGCACCTGGTCGGCCTGGGTGGCGACGTCGAGCCCGGCGACCTCGGCGCGCCCGGCGTCGGGCTGCAGCAGCGTGCTGAGGATCCGGACGACGGTGGTCTTGCCGGCCCCGTTCGGGCCGAGCAGCCCGAGGACGGTGCCCTCGGACACGGTGAGGTCGACCCCACCGAGCGCGGTGTTCTCCCCGAAGCGCTTCACGAGCCCCTCGACGACGACGGCATCGGTCATGCCGCGCACGCTAGGCCCGACCGCCGACAGTTCCGAACGACTTCCCCGGGCACCCGGCGGGTCCGTTCCATGAGCACTCCTCCGACGACGCGTGGTCTCCCGGCCGCCGGGACCCAGCGGCTCACGGGTGCAGACCGGCGTCCGCCGGGGAACTCATCGGTGCCGAGGCCGTCGGGCGACGCCCGGTCGACCTGCCGGGCCGGCTCAGCCGACCTGCCGGGCCGGCTCAGCCGACCTGCCGGGCCGGCTCAGCCGACCTGCCGGGCCGGCTCAGCCGACCTGCCGGGCCGGGCCCAGTCGACCTGCGGGGCCGGGCTCAGTCGACCTGCGGGGCGTAACCGGCGGCGGCCAGCGCCGCCACCACGTCACGGGCGTGGTCGGGGCCGCGGGTCTCCAGGTGCACGCCGATCTCGACCTCACCGAGGTCCAGCCGCGGCGTCGTCCGCTCGTGCTCGACCGAGAGCACGTTGGCCGACAGCCCGGCCAGCTCGTGCAGCAGCCGGGCCAGCGAGCCGGGCCGGTCGGGGGCGGTCACCCGCAGCGACAGGTACCGCCCGGCTGCGGCCATGCCGTGCTGCACGACCTTCATCATCAGCACCGGGTCGATGTTGCCGCCGGAGACCACCGCCACCACGGGCGGTGCGAAGGCGGCCGGGTCGGCCAGCAGCGCGGCGACCGCGGCGACCCCGGCCGGCTCGACGACCAGCTTCGCCCGCTCCACGCAGAACAGCAGCGCCCGGGAGAGGTCGCCCTCGGTCACGGTGACCACCTCGTCGACCAGCCCGGCCACGTGCGCCAGGGTCAGGTCGCCCGGCGCGGCCACCGCGATCCCGTCGGCCATCGTGCTCATCGCGGTCAGCGGCACCGGCCGGCCGGCGGCCAGCGAGGCCGGGAACGCCGCGGCCGCGGCCGCCTGCACGGCGACCACCCGGACGTCGGGGCGGCGGGCCTTCACCGCCGCGGCGATGCCGGAGACCAGGCCCCCGCCGCCGGTGCAGACCACGACGGTGGCCACGTCGGGGCACTGCTCGAGCACCTCGAGCCCGACCGTGCCCTGACCGGCGATCACGTCCGGGTGGTCGAAGGGGTGGATGAACACCGACCCGGTCTCGGCCGCGAACTCCACGGCCGACACCAGCGCCTCGGTGAGGGTGGCCCCGCCGAGCCGGGCGTCGGCGCCGTAGCCGCGGGTGGCCGCGACCTTGGGCAGCGGAGCGCTCTCCGGCATGAAGACGGTGGCGGCCGCGCCGAGCTCGCGCGCGGCCAGCGCGACACCCTGCGCGTGGTTGCCGGCGCTGGCCGCGACCACACCGCGGGCCCGCTCCTCGTCGGTCAGCCGGGCGATCCGGGTGTACGCGCCGCGGATCTTGAACGAGCCGGTGCGCTGCAGGTTCTCGCACTTGAGCCAGACCGGTCCGCCGACCCGCCCGGCCAGGGCGCGGGAGTGCTCCAGCGGCGTACGCCGCACGACGCCCTCCAGCAGCCGGGCAGCCGCCTCGACGTCGGCGCCGCTGACCATGGGGACTGCACCGGGGACGGACACGCCACCGATCCTCCCAGCCCGCAGGTCGGCGGAGCGACGGACACCCGGGTGTCACCGGTGCGTCGTACCGTGGTCGAGGTGACGGACGCCGCACCGCTGGGGACCTCGCAGTCCCCCACCCCACCTGCTCCCACGACCCTGGGCGAACTCCGCGCCAGCGGCGCCACCCCCCGGCCGGTCAAGGCCGAGATCCGCGACAACCTGCTCGCCCGGCTGGCCGCCGGCGAGCCCTCCCTGCCCGGCATCGTCGGCTTCGAGGAGACCGTCGTCCCCGAGGTCGAGCGCGCCCTCATCGCCGGCCACGACCTCGTGCTGCTCGGCGAGCGCGGCCAGGGCAAGACCCGGCTGATCCGCACCCTGGTCGGCCTGCTCGACGAGTGGACGCCGGTGCTGGTCGGCAGCGAGCTGAACGAGCACCCGCTGGAGCCGATCAGCGTCTGGGCGCACCGGCAGATCGCCGAGCACGGCGACGCCACCCCGGTCGGCTGGCTGCACCGCAGCGAGCGCTTCGGCGAGAAGCTGGCCACCCCCGACACCAGCGTCGGCGACCTGATCGGCGACGTCGACCCGATCAAGGTCGCCGAGGGCCGCACGCTGGGCGACCCGGAGACGGTGCACTACGGGCTGGTGCCGCGTACCAACCGCGGCATCTTCAGCGTCAACGAGCTGCCCGACCTGGCCGAGCGCATCCAGGTCGCGCTGCTCAACGTGCTGGAGGAGCGGGACATCCAGATCCGCGGCTACCGGGTGCGGCTGCCGCTGGACCTGCTGCTGGTGGCCAGCGCCAACCCCGAGGACTACACCAACCGCGGCCGGATCATCACCCCGCTCAAGGACCGGTTCGGCGCGGAGGTGCGCACCCACTACCCGATCGAGCTCGCCGACGAGATCCGGCTGCTGCACCAGGAGGCGCAGACCGGCTGGCTCATGGGCGGGCCGGGCGGGGAACGGGCGACTGCGCTGGACGCCCCGCTGGTGCCCGAGCACCTGGTGGAGATCGTCGCCCGGTTCACCCGCCTGGTGCGCGAGTCCAGCCACGTCGACCAGCGCTCCGGGGTCAGCGCCCGGTTCGCCATCGCCGGGCTGGAGACCGTCGCCGCCTCCGCCGTCCGCCGGGCCGCCGTGGCCGGGGAGTCGCGGCCGGTCGCCCGGGTCGTCGACCTGCCCAGCATCGTCCCGGCCAGCCGCGGCAAGGTCGAGTTCGCCGACGCCGGCAGCGACTCCGACGACGATCGCGACCTGGAGGTGCTGGAGCACCTGCTCCGGCAGGCCACCGCGCAGACCTTCCGGGCCCGCTGCGGCGGCCTGGACCTCACCGGTCTGCAGGAGCACTTCACCAGCGGCGACACCGTGGAGTCCGGTGACCTCGTGCCGGCCGCGGCCCTGCTCGGGCAGCTGGGCACCATCCCGCACCTGGCCCAGCTGCTGGGCCGGCTCGGGGTGCCCGAGGGCGAGCAGTCGGCCGAGCAGGCCGCCGCCGCGGTGGAGTTCGCGCTCGAGGGGCTCTGGCTCACCCGCCGGCTGGCCAAGGACACCGACGGCTCCCGCACGGTCTACGGGGCCTGACGTGCCCCAGCGACGGCACGGCGGGTACCGGTACGGCAAGTGGCGCGGCGGGCCCGACCCGCTCGCGCCGCCCTACGACGTCGCCGCGGCGGTCGACGAGATCGGCGACCAGGTGCTGGCGGGCAGCGGCGTCCGCGAGGCGATGCGCGACCTGCTGCGCCGCGGCATCGACGGCCGGCGCGGGCTCGACCAGCTGCGCCGCGACGTCCGCGACCGGCTCCGCAAGGCCCGGCAGGCCGGGCGTCTCGACGGCACGCTGGAGCAGGTCCGCGAGCTCCTGGACCGCGCCGTGGAGGCCGAGCGGACGGCGCTGTTCCCCGACCCGGACGACGCCGCCCGGCTGGCCGAGGCCGAGCTGGACGCGCTGCCGCAGGACACCGCCGGCGCCGTCCGGGCGCTCAAGGACCGCGCCTGGCGCTCACCGGAGGCCGCGCAGGCCTACCGGGAGATCGAGGACCTGCTCCGGCAGGAGGTGCTGGACAGCTCGTTCCAGGGGATGAAGCAGGCCCTGCAGCAGATGGCCGACGGCGACGGCACGGCGATGCAGGCGGTCAAGGACATGGTCGCCGACCTCTCCGCCCTGGTCGACGCGCACAACCGCGGCGAGGACACCGACTCCCGGTTCGCCGACTTCATGGCGCGGCACGGGCAGTTCTTCCCCGACGACCCGCAGTCGGTGGAGGAGCTGATCGACTCCCTCGCCCGCCGGGCCGCCGCCCAGGAGCGGATGCTGGCCGGGCTCTCCCCCGAGCAGCGGGCCGAGCTGCAGGACCTGATGGGCCAGGCCATGGGCGACCTCGGCCTGCAGAGCGAGATGGCCCACCTGTCCGACGCGCTGCGCCAGGCCCGCCCCGACCTGCCGTGGGGGCAGCGCGGGCCGGTCCCGGACGGCGAGCAGGGCCTCGGCCTGGGCGACGCGACGACCGCGGTCGCCGAGCTGGCCGACCTGGAGTCGCTGTCCCAGCAGCTGTCCCAGGGGTACGCCGGCGCCTCGCTGGCCGACGTCGACGAGGAGCTGCTGGAGCAGGCGCTGGGCCGCTCGGCCGTCGACGACCTGGCGGCGCTGCGCCGGCTGGAACGGGAGCTCGAGCGGCAGGGCTGGCTGAACCGCTCCGAGGGGGCGCTGCAGCTGTCTCCCAAGGCGGTGCGCCGGCTGGGCGCCACCGCGCTGCGCCGGGTGTTCGCCCAGCTGTCGGCGACCGGCCGCGGCGAGCACGACGTCGCCGACGCCGGGGCCGCCGGCGAGCTGACCGGGGCGTCACGGGAGTGGCGGTTCGGCGACGAGCAGCCGCTGGACGTCGTCCGCACCGTGCGCAACGCGGTGCTGCGCAGTGCCGGCAGCCCCCGGGGCGAGGGCGAGCGCCGGGTGCAGATCGCCGTCGAGGACTTCGAGGTGGTCGAGACCGAGCGGCGCACCGGCGCCGCCGTGGCGCTGCTGGTCGACCTCTCCTACTCGATGGCGCTGCGCGGCACCTGGGGCGCGGCCAAGTCGACGGCGATGGCCCTGCACTCGCTGGTCACCACCCAGTTCCCGCAGGACGCCATCGAGATCATCGGCTTCTCGTCCACGGCGCAGGTGCTGCGCCCGGAGACGCTGGCCGAGCTGAGCGTGGACACCCTGCAGGGCACCAACCTGCAGCACGGCCTCATGCTGGCCCGCCGCTTCCTGGCCCGGCACCGGGACGCCGAGCCCGTGGTCCTGGTGGTCACCGACGGCGAGCCGACCGCGCACCTGGAGGACGACGGGACGCCGTACTTCTGCTGGCCGCCGATGCCCGAGACGATCGCCCGCACGGTCGCCGAGGTCGAGCGGGTGGCCCGCTCGGGGGCGACCCTCAACGTGTTCGCCCTCGACCCGGAGCCCGGGCTGGTGGAGTTCGTGCACGACATCACCGCGCGGGCCGGCGGCCGGGTCTTCCAGCCCGACAGCGAGCGGCTCGGCGAGTACGTCGTCGCCGACTACCTCCGGGCCCGCCGGGGGCGCGGCCGCCGCTGACGAGCGGCCCCGCCGTCCCCTGCGGCGGGGCCGCAACGGCACGTCGTGGGGTCGGGGACACTGAACGGGTGAGCAGCGAGTCCGACGTCGGAACCGGCACGATCACCATCGAGCAGGTCGACGCCGCGACCACCTACCCGCTGCGGGCCCAGGAGCTCCGCCAGGGCCGGCCGCTGGAGATCGACGAGGACGACGCCCCCTACACCCTCCACCTGGCCGCCCGGATCGACGGCGGCGAGGTGGTCGGCGTGGTCCGGTTCCACCCGCGGGACTGCCCGTGGCGGGAGGGCGAGGGCTCCTGGCAGCTGCGCGGCATGGCCACCGACCCCCGGGTACGGGGCCTCGGCGCGGGGCGGGCGCTGGTCGCCGCCGGGCTCACCCGGGTCGCGGCGCGCGGCGGGCAGCTGGTCTGGTGCGACGCCCGGGCGACGGCCGTCGGCTTCTACCGGCGGATCGGCTTCACGATCGTCACCGACGAGTACGACCTGCGCCCGGTCGGCCCGCACCGCGGCATGCTGATCGAGCTGCCGATCCGCTGACCCGGCGTCAGCGCAGCGGGTGCTCCCCGCTCGAGCTGATCCCCGGGACCTGCCCGGCACGGAAGGCGTCCACGAACAGCCGGTGGTCGTCCCGGGTGCGCTGGGCGTAGGAGTGGGCGAAGGCGGTCAGGTCGGCGATCAGCTCCTCGCGCCGGTCGCCCACCATCTCGGTGATCGCGTCCTCGGTCTGGAAGTCGACGAGCTCGTGGTCGCTGTCGGCGTCCCCGACGCAGTGCATCTTCGCCGTGGCCCGGCCCAGCTGGGCGACCACCGGGAGGATCTCCTCGGGCTCGGTCAGCTCGTCCCAGTCCAGGTCCAGCTCGTAGGGCGACAGCTCCGCGACCACGAACCCGACCCCGTCGATCTCGGTGTGCCCCAGGAACGGGGAGGCGTGGGACTGCAGCGCCCGCTGGCTCATCGCCGTCCGGTGGCCCTCGTGCTCGAAGTGCCGGCGGATCGCCGGGTCGGTCACGATCCGGCTGACCGCGGGCACCCCGCCCTGCTTGATCGACAGGACGACGTCGTTCTCCAGCGCCTGGTCGTAGCCCTCGATGAGCACGTTGTAGGCCGGCAGCCCGGCGCTGCCGATGCCGAAGCCGCCGGTGGCCACGACGTCCTTCACGTCGTAGGTGACCTCGCGGCGGCGCGTGCCCGCCGGCAGCGTCTCCCGGTACCGCTGGACGGCGGCGAGCACCACCGCGTGCTCCGCGTCGTCCAGCCGGCGGGTGCGGGGGCCCTCGGCGAAGCGCCGCTGGTGGGCCTCGATCACCGTCATCCGCTGCAGCAGGCCGATCCGGGTGCGCTCGGTGGTGGCGAGCACCAGCTCGTGCACGGCGCCCTCGGTGTTCTCCCGGCGGAGGGCGAAGGAGCGGTCGTCGTCGGCGGCCACGAAGGCGTGCACCTGGTCCAGGTAGGCCTCCAGGTAGCGGCGCAGCACGGCGTCGATCGCGTCGTCGCCGAGTGCCTTGCGCCAGGCCAGCAGCGCGAAGCTGGCGGCGAACCGGCGCAGGTCCCAGCTGACGTGGCCGAGGTAGGCCTCGTCGAAGTCGTTGACGTCGAAGACGATCCGCCCCTGGCCGTCCATGTAGGTGCCGAATTTCTCCGCGTGCAGGTCACCGTGGATCCACACCCGCGACGTCCGCTCGTCGCACCAGCGATCGGAGATCGTCGCCATGTCGGCGTAGAACAGGCACGCCGAGCCGCGGTAGAAGGCGAACGGGTCGGCGGCCATCTTGCGGAACTTGGTCCGGAAGGCGTCCGCGTCGGCGGCCATCAGGTCGGCGAAGGCATCGACGAGGACGTCGACGATCTGCTGCTGACGGTCGTCGTCCGGAGGGGTGAGGTGAGCGTGGTCGGCCACGGCCCCACCGTAGGTGGTGGATAGCCTGGTGATCAGCGCTCCCGACCGCAGGACGCGGCGTGGGGGCCGGGAGAGAGGACGGGCCGGGTGACGCGAGCGAGCAGGGCGCGGCGACTGGCGACCGGCGCCGTGTACGGCGGTGGCGGGGTCGGCCTGGCCGGCGCTGCCCTGGTGACGCTGCTCCGCGAGGAGGCCCGCGCGGCCCGCCGCAAGGTCGTCGCCCGCACCGCCAAGGCCGACCCACCGACCGGCAACGGCGTCTACGGCCGGGGCCGCGGCAAGCCGCTGGTCCTCACCGTGCTGGGTGACTCCAGCGCCGTCGGGCTCGGCGTGGAGGAGCCCGGCGAGACCCCGGGCGTGCTCATCGCCGCCGCCCTCACCGAGCTCGCCGAGCGGCCGGTCCGGCTGGCCAAGTTCGCCCGGTCCGGCGCCGTGTCCAAGGACCTCGCCGCCCAGGTCGACCTGGCGCTCGACGAGCACCCGGACGTCGCCGTGATCATGATCGGCGCCAACGACGTGACCAGCCGGGCCCGGCCCGCCGACTCGGTGCGGGCGCTGGCCGAGGCGGTCCGCCGGCTGATCGCCGCCGACTGCCAGGTGGTCGTCGGCACCTGCCCCGACCTCGGCACGATCCGGCCGATCAGCCAGCCGCTGCGCCTGCTCGCCCGGCGCTGGAGCCGCCAGCTCGCCGCGGCGCAGACGATCGCGGTGGTCGCCGAGGGCGGGCGCACCGTCTCGCTGGGCTCCGTGCTGGGCCCGTCCTTCGCCACCGACCGCGGGCTGTTCAGCAACGACGAGTTCCACCCCTCGGCCGCCGGTTACGCGGCGGCCGCGGCGTCGCTGCTGCCCTCGGTCGCCGACGCACTCGGCGTCTGGCCGGCCGCCGCCGACCGCGGCCTGCGGCTGCGCCGGGACACCGTGCGGCCGGTCGCCCAGGCCGCGGCCCGCGCTGCCGGGCGCCCCGGCACCGAGGTCCAGCCGACCGCCGTCCGCGGCCAGGAGACCGGGCCACGGGGCCCCTGGGCCCGGTTGCGCCGCCGGCGCCCGCCGGACATCCCCACCGCCGAGCGGGCCGACGAGGCCGTCTCCGCCACCGCGTCGTCCTGAGGTCGCGTACCGCTCCGTACCCGGGAGTAGGTTCGCAGGCGACCGACGTCCGTCGCCGCCCACCGAGGCGGCGCGCCTCATCGTGGAGGACCCATGCCCGAAGCCGTCATCGTCGCCGCCGCCCGCTCCCCCATCGGCCGCGCGTTCAAGGGGTCGCTCAAGGACCTCCGGCCCGACGACCTGGCCGCCACGATCACCCGGGCCGCACTCGACCAGGTGCCGCAGCTCGACCCCACCGACATCGACGACCTGATGCTGGGCTGCGGCCTGCCCGGCGGTGAGCAGGGCTTCAACATGGGCCGCGTCGTCGCCGTCCTGATGGGCATGGACCACCTGCCCGGGACGACGATCACCCGCTACTGCTCCTCCTCGCTGCAGACCACCCGGATGGCGCTGCACGCGATCAAGGCCGGCGAGGGCGACGTGTTCATCTCGGCGGGCGTGGAGATGGTGTCCCGCTTCGTCAAGGGCAACTCCGACGCCATCCCGGACACCCAGAACCCGCGGTTCGAGGCCGCCCAGGCCAAGGTCGCCAAGGCCGCCGAGAGCGGCGCCGACTCCTGGCACGACCCGCGCGAGGACGGCGACCTGCCCGACGCCTACATCGCCATGGGCCAGACGGCGGAGAACCTGGCGCTGCTCAAGGACGTCTCCCGCCAGGAGATGGACGAGTTCGCCGTGCGCAGCCAGAACCTGGCCGAGCAGGCGATCGCCGACGGCTTCTGGGAGCGGGAGATCACCCCGGTCACCACCCCTGACGGCACCGTGGTGACCAAGGACGACGGCCCGCGCGCCGGCACCACGATCGAGGGCATCTCCGGCCTGAAGCCGGTCTTCCGTCCCGAGGGCCGGGTCACCGCCGGCAACGCCTGCCCGCTCAACGACGGCGCCGCAGCACTGGTGGTCATGAGCGACACCAAGGCCGCAGAGCTGGGCATCACCCCGCTGGCCCGGATCGTCTCCACCGGCGTCACCGGGCTCTCCCCGGAGATCATGGGCTACGGCCCGGTCGCCGCCTCCCAGCAGGCGCTGGCCCGCGCCGGGATGTCCATCTCGGACATGGACCTGGTGGAGATCAACGAGGCGTTCGCCGCGCAGGTCATCCCCAGCTACCGCGACCTGGGCATCGACATCGACAAGCTGAACGTGCACGGCGGCGCCATCGCCGTCGGGCACCCGTTCGGCATGACCGGTGCCCGGATCACCGGCACCCTGCTCAACGGCCTGCGCGCCCGGGACGGACAGTTCGGCCTGGAGACCATGTGCGTCGGTGGCGGCCAGGGCATGGCGATGGTGCTCGAGCGCCTCAGCTGACCCCCAGGGGGCGGCCGTGTTCGCCAACACGGCCGCCCCGGTCACACGACGAAGGCCCGGCCCCCAGGGGGACCGGGCCTTCGTCGTTGTCAGGCCCCCTTCAGAGGCTCGCCCCGAGCGTGCGAGGGGTGAGGAGAAGGGGGCCCTTCATCAGTCGCTGGACTGCAGGTAGCTGAGCAGCCGCAGGATCTCCAGGTACAGCCAGACGACCGTCACCAGGAGGCCGAAGGCGATGTACCAGGCGAACTTCGGCTCGGCACCGCGGCGGATCGCCTCGTCAGCCATGTCGAAGTCGAGCAGCAGCGAGAACGCCGCGACACCGATGACGACCAGGCTGAACACGATGGCCAGCGGGCCACCGTCACGCAGGCCGAGGCCGCCGGGGGTGAAGAAGCTGGCGACCAGGTTGACCAGCACCAGGGCCAGCACACCGAACATCGCGCCGACGATCCAGCGGGTCAGCTTCGGGGTGACCCGGATGGCACCGGTCTTGTAGACCACCAGCATGCCGACGAAGACACCGAAGGTGCCGATCACCGCCTGCATGATGATGTTGCCGCCGAACTGGGTGGCGTAGAGCTCGCTGATCGCACCCAGCGCGATGCCCTCGAGGGCCGCGAAGGCCAGCGTGGCACCGGGGTTGGCGATCTGCTTGAACGAGATCACCATCGCGATCACGAAGGCGATCAGCACCGCCGGCAGCGCGAAGGCGGCGGCGGTGGTGCCGGGCAGCGCCCAGGTGGCGGCGGCGGCCAGGACGGTCACCAGGAAGGTGATGCCGGTCTTGGTGACGACGTCGTCCATCGTCAGGTAGGCGCGGCCGGTGGCCGCGTACGGCGACGGTGCGGCGTACGGGTCCTGCTGGGTGGGCACCCCGCCGTAGGTCTGCTGCGGGGTCGTGCCCCAGCCGGCGTACTGGCCGTTGCCGGCCGCGGGGAACCCCCGGCTGAAGGCCGGGTTGCTGCTGGGCATCGTCATCTCCTCGAGGTGACTGGTCGGACCGTGAGGCAGTCGGTGCACCCCACGCTGCCTGTTCCAACGCCAGGTCAGCCCGGCGAGTTCCCACTCTGCCGGCCCACTGCCGACGGGTGCCCCCGGTCGGGTTCGAACCGACACTGGGACCCTTTTAAGGGGCCTGCCTCTGCCGATTGGGCTACGAGGGCGTTCAGCGCTCAGGAGCTTGCCAGCTCCGTCGCACGGGCGAGCACGGCGTCCAGCATCGGTTCGGTGAGCTTGCCGGTGAAGGTGTTCTGCTGGCTGACGTGGTAGCTGCCCAGCAGGGTCAGCGGGCCGTGTGGCCCGGCCAGGGTGACCTCGACCCCGTGCCCGAAGGCCGGCCGAGGGCGGGGCAGCGTCACGCCGGCACCGGCGAGCACCGGCCACAGCGCCGTCCAGCCGAACCCGCCCAGGACGACGACCACCCGCAGCCGCGGCAGCAGCTCGAGCTCGCGGGCCAGCCACGGCGAGCAGGTGTCCCGCTCCTCGGGCGTCGGGGCGTTCGCCGGCGGGGCGCAGCGGACCGCGGCGCACACCCGGACGTCGGTGAGCTCGAGGCCGTCGTCGGCGTGCACCGAGGTCGGCTGGTTCGCCAGCCCGGCGCGCCAGAGCGCGGCGAAGATCCAGTCACCGCTGCGATCGCCGGTGAACACCCGGCCGGTGCGGTTGCCCCCGTGGGCCGCCGGGGCCAGCCCGACCACGGCGATCCGCGCGTCCGCCGGCCCGAGACCGGGCACCGGCCGGCCCCAGTAGTCCTCGTCCCGGAACGACGCCCGCTTCACCCGGGCGACCTCCTCGCGCCAGGCCACCAGCCGAGGGCAGGCCCGGCAGCCGGAGACCCGCTCGTCCAGCACCACCAGGTCCCGGCTGGCGGCCGCGCCGCGCCGGACGCCGGCGGCGCTGCGGGTGACGGGGAAGCCGTCGGCGTCACGTGCCATGCCGACAGCACAGCACTGCTCCGGGAGCGCACCGCAGCCACCCCCGGCATGATCGGGGGGTGGCGAAGAAGCAGAAGGTGAAGACCCCGTTGCTGTACAAGCTGCTCGGCCCGGCCATGGCGATCCCGGCCGGGATCGTGGTCAAGAAGGTCGCGGACACGACCTGGGAGAAGGTGCGCGGCTACCCGCCGCCGAAGAACCCCATCGCCCCCGGGGTCACCTGGCCCGACGCGCTGGCCTGGGCGGCGGTCTCCGGCACTCTGTACGCCGCCGGCCGGCTGGTCGCGGCCAACGCGGCCGCGACCGTCTACCGGAAGATCACCGGCAACCTGCCGCCCGGCGTCAACGCCGACAGCGCCGCCTGACGGCCCCCTCCAGGGCACCGCCCCGAGCTTGCGAGGGGTGGGGAGGAGGGGGTCCTTCGGGCCGCGGGCGGCGTCAGGGTCGCGGCGTCACGGGCGCGCGAGGCGGAGGGCGATGCCGTCGAGGATGTCGTGCTCGCTGACCACGACGTCCTCGAGTTCGAAGGCGTCCATGATCACCCGGAGCACGAGGGCGCCCGCGCCGATGACGTCGACCCGGCCCGGGTGCATGACCGGTGAGGCCGCCCGCCGGGCCCGGGTGGCGGTGAGCAGGCCGGCGGTGACCGAGCGGACGGCGCCGACCGGGATGCGGGAGCCGTGGATGGCGGCCGGGTCGTAGGCGGTGAGGCCCAGCGCCAGGGCGGCCACCGTCGTCACCGAGCCGGCCAGCCCCACCAGCGTGGCGGCCTCCCCCACCGGCACCTCGGCGGCGACCAGCTCGAGCGCGGCACGCACGTCGGCCTCGGCGGCCTGCACCTCGTCCGGCGGCGGGGGGTCGCTGCGCAGGTGCCGCTCGGTGAGCCGCACGCACCCGACGTCCACCGACCGGGCCGCGCGCACCCCGCCCGCGTCGCCGAGCACGAACTCCGTCGAGCCGCCGCCGATGTCGACGACCAGGTACGGCGGGCGGGGCGCCGGGGACCCGTGCGCCTGCGCCGCCGCGGCCAGGGACGCCGTCGCCCCGAGGAAGGAGAGCTCGGCCTCCTCCACGCCCGGCACCACGTCGGGCAGCTGACCGAGGGTGGCGACCACCATCGCCTCGAAGTCGTCCCGGTTGGCGGCGTCCCGGCTGGCGCTGGTCGCGACCATCCGCACCCGCTCGGCGCCCAGCTCGCGGGCCTGGGCGGCGTACTCGGCCAGCACCACGCGGGTGCGCTCGATCGCCTCGGGGGCCAGCCGGCCCGTGGCGTCCACCCCCTGGCCCAGCCGGACGACCTCCATCCGGCGCAGCAGGTCGGTGTGCGCCCCCACCGCCGGGACGTCGGCCACCAGCAGCCGGATCGAGTTGGTGCCGCAGTCGATGGCGGCGACCCGGGTCACGCCCGTCCCTCCGCGTCCGGGGAGCGCACGTCCGCCGGGTCCTGGGGAGACGGCTGGGCGCACGGCCCGGCTGCCCACCACTCCCCCATCTCGGCCACCGCCCGGCCGCCGATCGGGTTCACACCGGGGCCGGCGGCCAGGGCGTGCGCGGCCAGGGCGTGCAGGCACTTCACCCGGTCGGGCATGCCGCCGGCGGTGGCCCGGGTCGGCAGCACGTCCCGGGCGTCGCGGGTGGCCAGGAAGGCCTCGTGCGCCTCGAGGTAGGCCGCGGCCAGCTCGGGGTCGGTGGCCAGCTCGTCCTGCCACTCCCGCATCCGGCCGGCCGACTCCAGTCGGCTCGCCGCCGCCGTCGCCCGCGGGCAGGTCAGGTAGTACAGCGTCGGGAACGGGGTCCCGTCCTCCAGCCGCGGCGAGGTCTCGACGACGTCGGGCTGCCCGCACGGGCACCGGTGCGCGACACCGACCAGCGCACGGGGTGGGCGGCCGAGCTGGCGGGCGATGACGGCGCGCTCGTCCGGCGTGACCGGCGGCGAGACCTGGGTGGGGTCGGGACTGGACACCCCAGAAGTCTGCGGCAGCGCCTCCGCTGCGCCGTCACGGCCCCCTCCCGGGCACCGCGCTGAGCTCGCGGCGGGGGTCGGGGTGGGCCTCAGTCGCCGTCCGTGGCGGGGTCGCCGTCGGCGTCGGCGATCGAGCTGAGCAGCCCCTCGTACCAGGGCAGCGGCGCGCGGGGGTCGGTCGCCCCGGCCGGCGCGTCGGCGGTGTCTCCGGGGTCGCCGGCGTCGCCCACGATGACCAGCCGGCTGCCCGGCGGGACCAAGATCAGCCGCTCGCGGGCCTGCTGCTCGACGTAGGCCGGGTCGGCCTGCTGGTCCAGCCTGGCCTGCAGCTCGGCGGCCCGCTGGGAGAGGGCGGCCTCCTCGGCCGCCAGCTGGGCGAGCTGCTGCCGGCCGGCGACGTACTGGCGCACCGGCCCAGCGAGGGTGAGCGCCAGCAGCAGCACGAGGGCGGTGAGCAGCACCGCGCGGCCGGTGAACCGCGGGCCGCGCCGCGGCGCGGTCCCCCGGGTCGGCCGGCGGGTGGTGCGGCGACCCGGCCGGCTGTCCGCCGCGCCGCGGGCACCGGCCCGCACGGGCCGCGACGGGGTCCGGCGGCGGGCGCCCCCGGAGCGGCCACGGCGGGTGGGACCGGTGCTCACTGGTTCTCCTCGCTGTTCCTGCACGAACGGGGGGGGCGGGGGGGGGGGGGGGGGGGGGGGGGGGGGGGGGGGGGGGGGGGGGGGGGGGGG
>NZ_JBJJTJ010000016.1:0-85073 GCF_054177765.1 Modestobacter lacusdianchii
CCCCCCCCCCCCCCCCCCCCCCCCCCCCCCCCCCCCCCCCCCCCCCCCCCCCCCCCCCCCCCCCCCCCCCCCCCCCCCCCCCCCCCCCCCCCCCCCGCCACTGGAACCACCGGCCAGCAGCGTGGTGTCCCAGGGGCAGCGGGCGGGACCGACCAGGCCGTTGTCGGTGTAGCAGGGGAAGCCGAACTCGGGGGTGTTCGTCTTGCCCAGGCTGATCGTGCCGGCCGCGGCCAGCGCGGTGACCACGGCGTCGTCCACGGCCGGGACGAAGTCGGCCAGCACCGTCGACCCGAAGGTGGTGCGCACCCCGGCGGTGTTGGCCAGGTCCTTGATCGCCGTGGGGACGCCGTGCAGCGGGGGCAGCTCTGCGCCGTCGAGCACCGCCCGGTCGGCGGCCGCGGCCTGGGCCCGGGCCCGGTCCGGGGTCACGGTGAGGAACGCGCCGACGGCGGCGTCCAGCGCCTCGATCCGGGCCAGGGAGTGCTCGACCAGCTCGGTGGGGCTCACCTCCTTCGCGCGGACCGCGGCCGCCTGCTCCAGCGCGGTCAGGTCGTGCAGCTGCGTGCCGGTCGGAGAGGTCACCCGCCGGACGCTAGTGCTCTGCTGCCCCCCAGGCAGCAGAGCACCAGCGTCCGCAGCGATCACGTCGAGGCAGCCGTCCCACCGTCCCGGGGTGCGCACGCTCGACCCGAGGTGATCACCGCCCACGAGGCAGGATCTGCCCGTGGACCTCTCCCGCGACGCCGCCCTGGCCGCCGACGCCAACGACCCGCTCGCCGGTCTCCGCGCCCGCTTCACCGGCACGGACGACGACGGCCCCGACCGGCTGATCTACCTGGACGGCAACTCCCTGGGCCGGCTGCCCCGGGACACCCCGGCCGCGGTCGCCCGGGTCGTCGAGCAGGAGTGGGGCGCCGGGCTCGTCGGCTCCTGGCGGGAGTGGGTGGAGCAGTCCCGGCGGATCGGCGACGCGCTGGCGGCCGGGGTGCTCGGTGCCCGGCCGGGCGAGGTGCTGATCAGCGACACCACCAGCGTCGACCTCTACAAGCTGCTGGTCGCCGCCGTCGACGCCCGGCCCGGCCGGGACGTGCTCGTCTGCTGCGCCGACGACTTCCCGACCGACCGGTACATCGTGGCCGGGGTGGCCGAGGCCCGCGGCCTGACCGTGCGCGAGGTCGAGGCGCACATCGACGAGGGGCTGGACCTGTCGGTGCTCTCCGCCGCCCTCGACGATCGGGTCGCCGTCGTCGTGCTGTCCCAGGTGGCCTACCGCTCGGGCGCGCTGGTCGACATCGCGGAGGTGACCCGGCTGGCCCGGGAAGCGGGCGCACTGGTGGTCTGGGACCTCAGCCACGGGGCCGGGGCCGTCCCGGCGGACCTCACCGCGGCCGGCGCCGACCTCGCCGTCGGCTGCACGTACAAGCACCTCAACGGAGGCCCGGGCGCGCCGGCCTTCCTGTACGTGCGCCGGGAGCTGCAGGACCAGCTCCGCCAGCCGATCTGGGGGTGGTTCGGCCAGCGCGACCAGTTCGCCATGGGCCCCGTCTACGACCCGGCCGAGGGCGTCGACCGGTTCTCCGTCGGCACTCCCCCGGTGCTCGCGATGGCCGCGGTGGAGGTCGGCGTGCGGCTGACCGCGGAGGCCGGGATCCACCGGATCTGCGCCAAGGCGCAGGCGCTCACCGGCCTGGTGGTCGAGCTGGCCGACGTCTGGTTGGCCGAGCACGGCGTCACCGTCGCCAGCCCCCGGGACGCCGCTCGCCGCGGTGCGCACGTGAGCCTGGCCCACCCGGCCGCCTGGCAGCTGACCCAGGCGCTGATCGACCGCGGCGTCGTGCCGGACTTCCGCACCCCCGACCGGCTGCGGCTCGGCCCGGCGCCGCTGTACACCCGGTTCGTCGACGTCTGGGACGCGATGGACCGGCTGCGGACCGTGCTGTCGGACCGGTCGTACGAGGGCCAGCCGGTCGAGCGCGCCCGGGTGACCTGAGTCAGGACGTCGTCCACCTCGGGTCGGGGACGCCGATCGGGTTGCGCTCGGGCCACTCCCCCGCCGCCACGACCGCCCGGCGGACCGGGAGCAGCAGCTCGGCCAGCCGTTCGCAGCCACTGGTGCCGAGTGCCGCCCACGGTCCCCGCGCGAGCCGGTCGGTGTCTGCCTCGACCTCCGCGCGCAGCGCCGCTCCCGGTGCGGTGAGCTGCCCGTCGGCGAGCAGGCCGTCCGCAGTCAGCCGCTCCGCGCACGCCGCCCACTGCTCCGGTGACCAGCCGCGGGCGCGCTGCAGCCACGCTGCCTCCGTCGTCCCGGCCGCGGCGGCCAGCACCAGGGCCGGCAGGCCGAGCAGCTGCCGGTGCAGCAGTGCAGCCAGGTGGCCGTCGCCCCGGTGCTCGCGGAGCGTGGTCAGCGCCTGCCACAGCACCAGGTGCGGCTCGGCCGGCCAGGACGACCCGGCGTTGGCCGCCGCGAGGGTGCGGCCCAGGACGTCGGCCGCCTCCGCCGCACGCCGGGCGAGCTCGGCGGCCTCCCGCGCTGCGGCCGACCCGGCGAAGCCCGGGACGACCCGGTGGACCGCGGCGTCCACCCCGGCCAGCCGGGCGGCGAGGGCGTCAGCGGGCGAGACCGTCGCCCACACCTCGGGGACCCGCCGGGCCACGAAGTCCGGCGCGAACGAACCGAAGGTCGCCGTGACCACCTCGGCGCCCACGGGACCGAGCGGCGCGGCCCGCCCGGCGAAGTAGCCGGCCCAGAAGCCGGTCAGGCCGGCGTCGGCGAAGGCGGTGCGCGCCTCGCCGGCGGAGTAGGTGAGCGCGTGGAACGGCTCGCCCAGCACCCACAGCCGCCGGGCGGTCCCGGGCGCGTTCACGCGCTCACGGAGTCGGGCATGCCCAGCCACTCGTGCCATCGCGGGTCGACGGTGCGGTGGCCGAGCAACCGCCACGCCGCCCCGCTGGGCGCCCCGGGCGGGTGCGGCAGCGACCAGCCCATCTCCGCCAGCGACCGGTCGGCCTTGGTGTGGTTGCACCGCCGGCAGGCCGCCACGACGTTGTCCCAGGTGTGCGTACCGCCCCGGCTGCGCGGCACCACGTGGTCGATGCTGGTCGCCGATCCCCCGCAGTAGACGCAGGTCGACCCGTCGCGGGTGAACACCGCCCGGCGGGACAGCGGCACCTGCACCGGGTAGGGCACCCGCACGTAGCGGGTCAGCCGCACCACGACCGGGACGGCCACGGTCACCCGCTCGGCGTGCACCTCGTCGTCGGTGACGTCGACGGCCTCGGCCTTCGCCGCCAGGACCAGCACGATCGCGCGGCGGCTGGAGACCACGCACAACGGCTCGTAGGTGGCGTTCAGCAGCAGGGTGGCGGCGGTGGTGGACGACGCCGGGGCGGGCGCGGGCGGACCGGGGACAGGGCCGCGCCGCGCACCGGTCGACCCCGGCGCGGACGACCCCAGAGCGGTGATCGACACGGGACACCTCCGAGTGCCCGTGGCCACCGACGGCTTCGACAGCCCACGGGCACCCTCATCCTGCCCTGGCGACGGCGGTCTCGGCCATCGAGTGAGCCGAGCGGTCCGTCGGTGCCCGCAGCTACGGTCGGCCCGTGCGCTACCCCGACGCCCCCCGCCTGGACCTGGTCGACGACCTGCACGGTCACCTGGTCGCCGACCCCTACCGCTGGCTGGAGGACCCCGACGACCCCCGCACCGCCGCCTGGGCCGCCGCCCAGGACGAGCTGGCCGCCGAACTGCTGGCCGGGTTGCCGGCCCGGCCGGTGTTCGCCGACCGGCTCGCCCAGCTGGTGCACGCCGGCGCGGTCGGCGTCCCGGTGTGGCGCCGCGGCCGCGCCTTCTCCACCCGCCGCGACCCGGGCCAGGAGCACGCCGTCCTGCGGGTCACCGAGCCCGACGGCAGCACCCGGGTGCTGGTCGACCCGACCGCGCTGGACCCGGCCGGCACCACGACGCTGGACGCCTGGCAGCCCTCCTGGGAGGGCGACCGGCTGGCCTACCAGCTCTCCGTCGGCGGCGACGAGGAGTCGCAGCTGTTCGTGCTCGACGTGGCCACCGGCCAGGTGCTCGAGGGGCCGATCGACCGGTGCCGCTACTCCCCCGTCGGCTGGCTGCCCGGCGGCGAGGAGCTGTTCTACGTGCGCCGGCTGGCCCCGGAGCTGGTGCCCGCCGGTGAGGAGCAGTTCCACCGGCGGGTGTGGCGGCACCGGGTGGGCAGCGACCCCGACACCGACGTCCTGGTGCACGGCGAGGGCAGCGACCCCTCCACGTACTTCGGTGCCCGCACCAGCGCCGACGGGCGCTGGCTGGTCGTCTCGGCCTCGGTCGGCACCGCCCCGCGGGACGACGTGTGGCTGGCCGACCTGGCCGGTGACGGCGTGCTCCGCGAGCTGCAGGTGGGCGTGGACGCCCAGACGTCGGCCTGGGTGGCCCGCGACGGGCGGCTGTGGCTGCACACCGACCGGGACGCCCCGCGCAGCCGGCTGGTGGTCGCCGACCCCGCCGACCCGGCCAGCTGGGCCCCGTCGGCCTGGCGGGAGGTCGTCCCGCAGTCCGACGACGGGGTGCTCTCCGACGTGGCCCTGGTCGACGGCCCGGACGGCGACCTCCGGGTGCTCGCGGTGCACGCCGTCGACGCCACCGACCGGCTGTCGCTGTGGGCCGGGGACGGCAGCGGCCGGCTGGCCGACGTCAGCGACCTGCGCCCGGGCAGCGTCACGGCGGTGAGCGCCCCGCCGGAGGGCGGCAGCACGGCGTGGGTCGGGTTCACCGACCACGCGACGCCGCCGTCGGTGCTCCGCTGGGACGCCGCCGAGCCGACCGCCCTGACGGTGCACGAGCAGGCCCCGGTGGCCGGCGACGTGCCCACGGTCCAGGTCGTCGAGGCGCACGCGACCTCCGCGGACGGCACGCCGGTGCACCTGTTCGTGCTCTCCCCCTCCGGCCTGCCGGACACCCCGCGGCCGACGGTGCTCTACGGCTACGGCGGGTTCAACGTCTCGCTCACCCCGGCGTACAGCGCGCAGGCGCTGGCCTGGGTGGCCGCCGGCGGCGTGTGGGTGGTGGCGAACCTGCGCGGCGGCTCCGAGCACGGCGAGGAGTGGCACCGGGCCGGCATGCGCGAGCGCAAGCAGAACGTCTTCGACGACTTCGCCGCGGCCGCCGAGCACCTGATCGCCGAGGGCTGGACGACGCCGGCCCAGCTCGCGGTGATGGGCGGCTCGAACGGCGGCCTGCTGGTGGGCGCGATGACCACCCAGCACCCCGACCTGGTCGCCGCGGTCGTCTGCAGCGCCCCGCTGCTGGACATGGTCCGCTACGAGCTGTTCGGGCTGGGCCGCACCTGGAACGACGAGTACGGCACCGCCGCCGACCCGGTGGAGCTGGGTTGGCTGCTCGGCTACTCGCCCTACCACCGGGTGGTCGAGGGCACCGCCTACCCGGCGGTGCTGTTCACGACCTTCGAGTCCGACACCCGGGTCGACCCGCTGCACGCCCGCAAGCTGGCCGCGGCACTCCAGCACGCCACCACCGCCGACGCCCCGATCGTGCTCCGCCGTGAGCTGTCGGTGGGGCACGGCGCCCGTGCGGTCAGCCGCACGGTCGGGCTCGCCGCCGACCAGCTGGCCTTCCTGGCCGCCTACACCGGGATGACGCCCGTCCCCGAGTGAGGCGTGGGCCGGACGGGGGGCCCACGCGCCTGCCCCTGGGCGTCGCTGCCAGGGGCAGGCGCGTGGGAGCCGGAGCCGGACACGGGCCTCACCTGCGCACTCTCTGGTTCCGGAACGCCCTCCGCTCGCCAGCGCGTCGTCGCGAGAGGTCATCGACCGGATCAGTTCCACCTGCCACACTCCTGCGTCATGAAGCGCGCACGGGCGGTCACTGCGGCGTCGACCGCCGCCGGCTCGGACGCAGGTCCACGCTGAGCCGCCGCCGTCGGGGGGCCGCCACCCCGGGCAGCCGGCCGGCCACCTTCGGCCAGGTCTTCGCGGTGCGCGAGTTCCGCCCCCTGTTCGGCTCCTACCTGCTGTCGACGATCGGCGACGAGCTGGCCCGGGTCGCGCTGACCGTGCTCGTCTACCAGCGCACCGACTCGGCGCTGCTGTCGGCGGTCACCTTCGCGATCAGCTACCTGCCGTGGGTGCTCGGGGGGCCGGTGCTGGCCGCGCTGGCCGACCGGCTGCCCCGGCACCGGGTGCTGATCAGCAGCGACGTGGCCCGCGCCGTCCTGGTCGCGACCATGGCCGCGCCGGGCATGCCGCTGCCGGTGCTGCTGGCCCTGCTGCTGCTGGTCTCGCTGTGCTCACCACCGTTCGAGGCGGCCCGCTCGGCGCTGATGGCCGACGTGCTGGAGGGCGACCGCTACGCCGTGGCCACCTCGCTCACCGGCGTCACCGCACAGGTGGCCCAGCTGATCGGCTTCCTGCTCGGCGGTGCGCTGCTGCTGCAGTTCTCCCCCGCCGCGGCGCTGCTGCTCAACGCCGCCACCTTCGCGGTCTCCGCCGGCTGGTTGGGCCTGGGGCTGCAGCGGCGTCCGGCGCCGGGTCTGGAGGACGCCGAGGAGGAGGTGCGGTCGATCTGGCAGGACACCGCCAGCGGGATGCGCTTCCTCGCCTCGGCCCCGCGGCTGCTGGCCATCGTCGGGGTGCTGTGGGTCGCCGCCCTGTTCGTCAACGCCCCCGAGGGCATCGCCACCCCGCTGGGCCTGCAGCTGCAGGGCACCACCGCCGCCACCGGCGTGCTGCTGGCCGCAGCGCCGGCCGGCACCGCCCTCGGCGGCCTGGTCGTGGGCCGGTTCTGCCCGCCGCACGTCCGCGAGCGGCTGCTCGCCCCGCTGGTCGCCCTCTCGCTGGGCGGCGTGCTGCTGGCCGGTCTGGTGCCGCTGTGGCTGGGCACCGGCACCACCGCGTTCGCGGCGGTCGTGGCGCTGTTCTTCGTGGCCGGGGTCGGCGGCGCCTGCTCCATCCCGCTGAACGTGGCGTTCGTGCAGGCCGTGCCCAGTGCCTACCGGGGGCGCGCCTTCGGGGTGGCGGCGGCGGGCCTGGCCGGGGTGCAGGGCCTGGGCGTCGTCCTGGCCGGCCTGGGCGCGGAGGTGCTGCGGCCGAGCACCGTGGTGGCGCTGTGCGGCGCGATCGGGCTGGTCGCCGTCGTCGTCCCGCTGGTGGCGCTGCACCGCACCCGCTCCCGTCCGGAGCACGGAGACGACGCCCACGTGGCCCCGCAGGTCTCCGCTGAGGGAACATCGCAGGCATGAGCGAGACGAGCCGGCCGCTGCCCGACGCGGCCACCTTCTACGCGGAGATCGGCGGGGAGCCCACCTTCCGCAGCCTCGTCGCGCACTTCTACGCCGCCGTCCGGGAGGACCCGGTGCTGCGGCCGATGTACCCGGCCGACGACTGGGACGGCGCGGAGACCCGGCTGCGGATGTTCCTCGAGCAGTACTGGGGCGGGCCGCGCACCTACTCCGAGCAGCGCGGGCACCCCCGCCTGCGCATGCGGCACGCCCCGTTCGCCATCGACGGCGCCGCCCGCGACGCCTGGCTGACGCACATGCGCGCCGCCGTCGACTCCCTCGGGCTCACCGCCGAGCAGGACGCGACGTTGTGGGGTTATCTGGAGATGGCAGCGCGCAGCATGCAGAACCGTTGGTCCGAGGACGCCGGCGGCGCGCTGGCCCCCTGAGCCCGCACCTCCACCCGCAGGAGCCTCCGCTGAGCCAGCACCCGACGCCCCAGCCCGCCACGAGCCAGGCGGCGGCGACTGCCGACTGGTGGCGGGAGGCGGTGTTCTACCAGGTCTACATCCGCAGCTTCGCCGACGGCACCGGCGACGGGGTCGGCGACCTGGCCGGCATCCGCGCGCACCTGCCGTACCTGGCCGAGCTCGGCGTCGACGCGCTGTGGATCACGCCGTTCTACCCCTCGCCGATGCACGACCACGGCTACGACGTCGCCGACCCCCGTGGCGTCGAGCCGGTGTTCGGCGACCTGGCCGGCTTCGACGAGCTGCTGGCCGAGGCGCACGGCCTGGGCCTGCGGGTGACGATCGACCTGGTGCCCAACCACAGCTCGCACGACCACGAGTGGTTCGCCGAGGCGCTGGCCTCCCCGCCGGGCTCTCCGGCCCGGGCCCGCTACTTCTTCCGCGACGGGTCGGGCCCGGACGGCGCCGAGCCGCCGAACAACTGGCCCTCGGTGTTCGGCGGGCCGGCCTGGACCCGGGTGCCCGACGGGCAGTGGTACCTGCACCTGTTCGCCCCCGAGCAGCCCGACCTCGACTACTCGAACCCCGAGGTCGTCGCCGACCTCGAGGAGACGCTGCACTTCTGGCTGGACCGCGGGGTCGACGGCTTCCGGATCGACGTGGCGCACGGCATGGCCAAGCCGCCCGGCCTGCCGGACATGGTCCCGGCCGAGGACACCGGCCTGTTCGCCGACGACGGCCCCGGCGACCTGCGCTTCGACCAGGACCACGTGCACGCGCTGCACCGCCGGGTCCGTGCGGTGCTCGACCAGTACCCCGACCGGATGGCGGTCGGCGAGGTGTGGGTGTTCGACGACGAGCGGTTGTCGCACTACCTGCGCCCCGACGAGCTGCACCTGGCGTTCAACTTCCGGCTGCTCACCGCGGAGTGGGACGCCGACGAGCTGCGCGCGGCGGTGGAGCACTCGTTGAACACGGTGGCGCCGACGCCGGCGCCGGCCTGCTGGGTGCTGTCCAACCACGACCGGCCCCGGCACGTCACCCGCTACGGCGGCGGCGAGGTGGGCACCCGGCGGGCGCGCGCCGCGGCGCTGCTGCAGCTGGCACTGCCCGGCGTGGCCTACGTCTACAACGGCGACGAGCTCGGCATGCCCGACGTCGACCTGCCCGACGAGGTGCTGCAGGACCCGATCTGGGAGCGCTCGGGGCACACCGAGCGGGGCCGGGACGGCTGCCGGGTGCCGGTGCCGTGGTCGGGCGACGAACCGCCGTACGGCTTCTCCACCACCGCCGACACCTGGCTGCCGATGCCGCCGGGCTGGGGGCCGCTGACCGCTGCGGCCCAGACCGGGCACCCCGGCTCGATGCTGTCGCTGTACCGGGAGGCGCTGACGCTGCGGCGCGGCCCGGCGTTCCGCGGGGACGGCGTCGAGTGGCTCCCCGCACCGGACGGGTGCCTGGCCTTCCGGCGTCCCGGCGGTCTGGTGTGCCTGCTCAACCTCTCGCCGGCGCCGGTGCCCCTGCCGGAGGGGCAGGTGCTGCTGGCCAGCGCACCGGTCGTCGACGGGCACGTGCCGGTCGACGGCGCGGTGTGGCTGGGCGTCTGAGCGGGGGTTCGGGGGCCTCCCGGGACCGGTCGTCTCGGGAGGCGCGCCGCCCCACGACCGGTAGCATCGAGGTAGTTGCACAGCGTCGCGGGAGACGCTGAGACCGCCGTCCACCGGCTCCGTCCGGGGACACTTCCCGGGGAGGCCTGCCTGCCATGGCGTTGCTGCAGGTCGACGGCCTGACCAAGTCCTTCGGGGCTCGACGTGTGCTGCGCGACGTGTCGTTCGCCCTCGAGCCGGGCGAGATCGTCGGGCTGGTGGGTGCCAACGGGGCGGGCAAGTCGACCCTCGGCGACATCCTCGCCGGCATCACCGCCGCCGACTCCGGGGCGATGACGCTGGCCGGCCACCCCTACGCGCCGCTGTCGGCGGCCGATGCCCGCCACCTCGGGGTCGGGGTCGTCGAGCAGCTGGTCCGGATCGACCCCGGGCTCACCGTGGCCCAGGCGGTGTTCCGCGGCACGGTCCAGGCCGGGCGGCCGCAGGCCGAGCTGCGCCGGCAGTCCCAGGTGCTGCTCGCCGAGGTCGCCCTGGACGTCGACCCGGACACCCTGATCGGCGACCTGCCGCACTTCGTGCACGGGGTGGTGGAGATCGCCCGCGTGCTCGCCGAGGACACCCGGCTGGTCGTGCTCGACGAGGTCTCGGCCGCGCTGCTGCCGGTCGAGGTCGAGGGCCTGCACGCCGTCGCCGGCCGGCTCAGCCGCCAGGGCCGCGGGGTGCTGTACATCAGCCACCGGCTGCCGGAGATGCTGGCCGTGGTCGACCGCGTGCTGGTGCTGCGCGACGGACGGATCGCCCTGGACAGCCCGGCCGCCGCGCTCGACCCGGTGCGGCTCGCCGCGGAGACCGTCGGCGAGCCGGTCGCGCTGCCCGCGCCGCGGGTCACCACACTCCCCCGGCCGGACGACGCCCCGGCGCCCGCGCCGCGGCCGGTCGGCTCGGACGACGTGACGCTGCAGGTGCGCAACCTGCGGGTGCCCGGCGCGGTCGAGGGCGTCGACCTGATGCTGCACCGCGGCGAGGTGATCGGGCTGACCGGGCACCGGTCCTCCGGGCTGGGGGAACTCGTCGGCGCCCTGTCCGGCGAGCTGCCGGCGATCACCGATGAGCTGCTGCTGCACGGCGAGCCCCGGTCGCTGGGCCCGACGCCCGGCCCCGACGTGCTGCGGGTGCCCGCCTACCGCCCCGACGACGACGCCTACGGGGTCGACCCCGGCGAGACGATCGCCCGCACGCTGACCCAGGAGCAGTGGGGCGCGCTCACCGACATGCGCAAGGAGATCGCCACGCTGCGCGGGGTGATCCGCACCGTGCACCAGATGGACGTGAAGACGCTGAGCATCCGCACGGTCTTCGGCGCGCTCTCCGGCGGCGACCAGCACAAGATCGCCCTCGCCCGGTGGATGTCCGCCTCCGCGCAGGACGTCGTGGTGCTGCACGAGCCCACCCGCGGCCTGGACGTGCGCGCCCGCCACCAGGTGCGCCGGCTGCTGGACGACGCCACCGCCTCCGGGACGTCGGTCGTCGTGGTGTCCGTGGACCCCGACGAGCTCGCCGAGTGCTGCGACCGCGTCGGGATCGTGTCCGGCGGCCGGGTCGCCCGGTGGATCGACCCCGACGAGGTCGCCGCCGACGCCTTCCGCGACCGGATCGCCGCGGCCACCGCTGCGGCCTGACCGGTCGATCGGCCCGCTCGGCGACGCCGTCCCCGCTCGGGCACCGCATCGCCCGAGCGGCGCCGTCCCCGCTCGGGTACCGCGTCCCTCCCCCGCAGCGGGCGGCGGCACCGCCCGCGTGGGGCGGTGCCGCCGTGGGTCAGGCGCTGACGCCCGTGCCGACTGCCGCGCTCTCGTGGCCCGCGGCGGGGACGGCGGTCAGACGCTGACGCTGCCGGCGACCGCGCGCAGCTTGTGCCGGGCCAGCGCCAGGTTCGCCGTCGTCCGGTCGAGCACCAGGTAGATGAACAGGCCGGCGTTGCCCTGGCCCTTGAGCACGTTGATCAGGTGGTACTGGCTCGCCAGCGTGATCAGGATGTCCTCGACCTCGTCCTTGAGCTCCAGGTCGGAGATGGTGCGCAGCTTCGCGCGGACCACGTTGGAGTTGCCGGCGGCCGCGACGTTGAGGTCGAAGCCGGGTGCGCCGCCGGTCGCGAGGGCCATGCCGCTGTCGATGTCGACGATCGCGGCGCCGTTGGCGCCCTCGATCGCGAGCAGGTCGGCGATGACGTTGTCGAGCTGTGCCACGGGTGGGGCTCCTGTCGTTGTCGGGCGGGGACGCAGCGGGGTGCTGCGCTCCGGACCAGGGGGCGGACCGGACGTCGGGACGGGCACGGGACTCCGGGGCGGCGGGGCCGCCTCAGCCCGGTGCCGAGCCCCCTGGTCGTCGGCGGGCGGGGCGTCGGCCCCGGGCGGCAGGACGGGCCGGGAGCCGTCGTCGGGCGCCCGGTCCGGCTGCTGCGCCGGTTCCGGCGAGGCGGGCTGCGGCAGGGGTCGCGTCCACGACCACAGCGATGCCCACCACCCGGTTGCCATGCCCTTGTTCCGCCTTCGCCGAGGGGCTCAGGGCCCCAGACAACACGCCTCCGGCGGACCCGGCAAACCGGCCGGCGTACCTGCAGGTGAGCGGGCAGCCACCGAGCGCGATCGGTCTCGGGACGACGTCGCTGACACCCCCGACCACCCCAGCCCACCCGCGCAGCCCCGGCGGCGGCGCTGCGGTGCGCGCCCGGGCGGCGGCCCCCGCGCCGCCCTCCGGTACCTTCCGCCCGGAACGCAGGCCCCCCGGCCCGCTGCGTGGAGGAGACGACGTGAAGACCCGCGACCTGGCCTACACGGCCCTCTTCGCCGCCATCATCGCGGTGCTGGGCACGCTGCCCGCCATCAACGTCGGCCCGGTACCGATCACGGCGCAGACCCTCGGCGTCATGCTCGCCGGCAGCGTGCTCGGCGCCCGCCGCGGCTTCCTCGCCGTCCTGCTGTTCCTGGTGCTGGTGGCGATCGGGCTGCCCTTGCTGGCCAGCGGCTCCGGTGGCCTGGCGCCGTTCGCCGGTGCGTCGGCCGGCTACCTGTACAGCTGGCCGATCGCCGCCGCCGTCATCGGCTGGCTGACCGAGCGCACCTGGCAGCGCTACAACGTCGCCCTCGGCATGCTGGCCAACGTGCTGGGCGGCATCGTCGTCATCTACGCGATCGGCGTCCCGGTGCTCAAGGTCGTCGCCGGCCTGCCCTGGGACACCGCGCTGTGGAGCGGCGCCGCCGTCTTCGTGCCCGGCGACCTGGTCAAGGCCTTCGCCGCCGCGGCGATCGCCGACGTGGTGCGGCGCAGCTACCCGGTGATCGAGCGTCCGCGGCGGGCCGCCGGCGCCCGGTGAGGTTCCGCCGTCCTGGTGTCGACGCCGCCCTCGGTACCGACGTCGCCGACCCCGGCCGCGGCATCGAGCTGCGCGGGGTCGGGCACCGCTACGGCGAGCGGGTGGTGCTCGACGGCGTCGACCTGACCCTGACCGAGCGGCGGGTCGGCGTGATCGGCGCCAACGGGTCGGGGAAGAGCACCTTCGCCCGGCTGCTGAACGGTCTGGTCGTGCCCAGTGAGGGGCGGGTGCTCGTCGACGGGCTGGACACCGGCACCCAGGTGCGCGCGGTACGCCGCCGGGTGGGCTTCGTCTTCCAGGACCCGGACGCGCAGATCGTGCACCCCACGGTCGCCGAGGACGTCGCCTACGGGCTGGAGAACCAGGGCGTGCCGCCGGACGAGCGCGCCGCCCGGGTCGCCGAGGTGCTCGCCCGGTACGGGCTGGCCGGGCACGCCGACCACCCCGCCCACCTGCTCTCCGGCGGGCAGAAGCAGCTGCTGGCCATCGCCGGGGTGCTGGTGATGCAGCCGGCCCGCATCGTCTTCGACGAGCCGACCACGCTGCTGGACCTGGTCAACGCCCGCCGGGTCGCCGAGCTCATCGCCGGCCTGGCGCAGCAGGTGGTCGTCGTGACCCACCAGCTCGACCTGCTCGACGGCTTCGACCGGGTGCTGGTGGTCGACGGTGGCCGGGTGGTCGCCGACGCCGAGCCACGGGTGGCCGTCGCCGCCTACCGCGCCCTGATGGCCGACCGGTGACCCTCGCGCTGTACGTGCCGCGCGGCAGCCTCGTGCACCGGCTGCCCGCCGGGCTCAAGCTGCTGGCCCTGGCTGCGCTCGCCGTCGTCCTGTTCGCCCTGCCGACGCTCACCGCCGCCGGGGTGGCGCTGGCCGGGGTGCTCGCCGTGGGTCTGCTGCTGGCCCGGCTGCCGGTCACGGTGCTGGCCCGGCAGGCCCGGGCGGTGCGGTGGTGGCTGCTGGCGCTGCTGGTCGTGCACGCGCTGACCACCGACTGGCGCACCGGCGCGCACGTGGCGCTGCGGCTGCTGACGCTGGTGCTCGCCGCAGCGGTGGTCACCGCGACGACCCGGGTCAACGCGATGGTGGCGGTGGTCGAACGGCTGTGCGCGCCGCTACGGCTGGTCGGCGTCCGGCCGGCCCGGGTCGGGCTGGCGATCACCATGGCGCTGCGGTTCATCCCGGTGCTGGTGGAGCGGGCCGACCGGATCCGCGAGGCCCAGGCGGCCCGCGGCGGGTCACCTCGCGGCGTGCGGGCGCTGCGGACGACGATCGCCCCGCTGCTGGTCCAGGTGCTGCAGATGGCCCACGACGTGAGCGAGGCCCTCGACGCCCGCGGCGCCGACGACGTCCCCCCGCCGCGCCGCCGGCGCTCCCCCACCCCGGAGGCATCGTGACCGTGCTGGAGATCTGGCGGACGCCGACGGCGGCGGGGCCGATGGAACGGGTGCCCGGTGCTCGGCTGCTGGCCGGCCGGGGGCTCGACGGCGACCGGTACGCCCTCGGCGGGGGGACGTGGGCGCAGTACCCGGACCTGGAGAAGCAGCTCACGCTGATCGACCGGGACGACGTCGCCGCGGTGGCCGCGGAGGCGGGCGTGCCGCTGACGCCGGGCGACACCCGCCGCAACCTGGTCACGGCCGGGGTGGACCTGCCGGCGCTGGTCGGCCGGTGGTTCACCGTGGGCGACGCGCTGCTGTTCGGCATGAAGCGCTGCCCGCCCTGCGCCCACCTGGAGCGGCTGACCGGGGCGCGGCTGGTGAAGGCGATGGTGCGCCGCGGCGGCATCAACGCGGCGGTGTTCGGCGGTGGCGAGGTCGCCGAGGGCGCCGTCGTCCGGCCGGTGTCGGAGGAGGAGGCCGCCCGGCGGGGGGCGCCGACCGGCGCCGACCGTCCGGTGCCCCGGATCGTCCCGCTGCCCGACTGACCCCCGTCTGGCCGGGTCGGGTCAGCTGAGGGTCGGCTCGTCCAGGTACTTGTCGAGGAAGACCTTCTCCTCGGGTGTGAGCCGGCGGGGCCGGTTGAGCGCGAAGTCGACCGGCACCAGCAGGGTGCTGCCGGTGACGGCCAGCTGCCCGTGGTCGAAGAGCTCGTAGTGGCAGGTGAACGCGGCGGCCCGGATGCCCGACACCCAGATCTGCACCTCCAGCGGCTCGGCGTCGTAGACGACCGAGCGCTTGTAGGTGATCTCGTGGGAGGCGACGACGATGCCCCGGCGCAGGCCGGTCTTCTCGTCGTGGGTGGGCTGGTCGAAGAACAGGTCGACCCGCGCCATCTCGAAGTAGCCGAGGAAGGCCACGTTGTTGATGTGCTGGTAGGCGTCCATGTCCGACCAGCGCATCGGGACGGCGACGGTGTGCCTCACGGCGGCCACCCTGCCGCATGGGCCCGGGCGGCACGACCGCGGGTGGCGGCCCTCGCCCTCAGGACCTCACCTGAGGACCTCATCCTGGGGACCCTGCCCGGTGGGCTCTCCCCAGTGGCCCTGCCCGGTGGGCCGGCCGCGGCGCGGGCGCGCAGACTCCTGGTGTGGGCGGGGAGTGGCCGCACGAAGCCCCCGGCGTGCTGACGTTGCCGTCGGGTCGCCGGGTGCGAGGCCGTGGGCTGCGCGCGCCGCTGCCGCCCGGCCCGCTGCCCGCGCTGGGCCTGTACCTGCTGGGCCGGCGGCCCGCGCCGGTGCCGTGGGACTCGGCGTGGGTGCGCTGGCCGGACTTCCGGCTGCCCCGGGACCCTGCCGCGCTGCGCCGGGAGCTGGCCGTGGTGTGGGAGCGGTCGGCCGGGGAGCGGGTGGAGGTGGCCTGCGCCGGCGGCACCGGTCGGACCGGGACGGCGCTGGCCTGCCTCGCCGTCCTGGACGGCGTGCCGCCGGTGGAAGCGGTGGCGTTCGTCCGCGCCCGCTACCGGCCGCGGGCGGTGGAGACACCCGGGCAACGCCGGTTCGTCGCACGGTTCGCCCCCTGAGACGCCGACGGCCGGCCGGAGCAGGTGCTCCGACCGGCCGTGGTGACGTGCTGGAACGGCCCCCTCGCAGGGGCCCGGCACGAGCTCGCGAGTGCTGGGGGGCGAGGGGGTCCTTCGACTTCCTCAGTCGCGGGTCAGCTTGCGGTAGGTCGCGCGGTGCGGCCGGGCCGCGTCGGCGCCGAGCCGCTCGACCTTGTTCTTCTCGTAGTCGGCGAAGTTGCCCTCGAACCAGAACCACTTCGAGTCGCCCTCGTAGGCCAGGATGTGCGTCGCCACCCGGTCGAGGAACCACCGGTCGTGGCTGACCACCACGGCGCAGCCGGGGAACTCCAGCAGCGCGCTCTCCAGGCTGGTGAGCGTCTCGGTGTCCAGGTCGTTGGTCGGCTCGTCGAGCAGCAGCAGGTTGCCGCCCTGCTTGAGGGTGAGGGCCAGGTTCAGCCGGTTGCGCTCACCGCCGGAGAGCACGCCGGCCTTCTTCTGCTGGTCCGGGCCCTTGAACCCGAACGCCGAGACGTAGGCCCGCGAGGGCATCTCCACGTTGCCGACCTGGATGTGGTCCAGGCCGTCGGAGACGACCTCCCACAGCGACTTGGTCGGGTCGATCCCCGCCCGGGTCTGCTCGACGTAGCTGATCTTGACGGTCTCGCCGACCTTGATCTCGCCGTCGTCGGGCTTGTCCTGGTCGACCAGCATCTTGAACAGCGTGGTCTTGCCGACACCGTTGGGGCCGACGACCCCGACGATCCCGTTGCGGGGCAGGGTGAACGACAGGTCGTCGATCAGCACCCGGTCGCCGAAGCCCTTGGTCAGCTTGTTGGTCTCGATGACCACGTTGCCCAGCCGCGGGCCCGGCGGGATCTGGATCTCCTCGAAGTCCAGCTTGCGGAACTTGTCGGCCTCGGCCGCCATCTCCTCGTACCGGGCCAGCCGGGCCTTGCTCTTGGCCTGCCGGGCCTTGGCCCCGGAGCGCACCCACTCCAGCTCGTCGGCCAGCCGCTTGGCGCGCTTGGCGTCCTTGGCCCCCTCGACCTTGAGCCGGGTCTGCTTGGTCTCCAGGTAGGTGGAGTAGTTGCCCTCGTAGGGGTAGGCCCGGCCACGGTCGAGCTCGAGGATCCACTGGGCGACGTTGTCCAGGAAGTACCGGTCGTGGGTCACGGCGATGACGGTGCCGGCGTACTTCTCCAGGTGCTGCTCCAGCCACGCGACGCTCTCCGCGTCCAGGTGGTTGGTGGGCTCGTCGAGCAGCAGCAGGTCGGGGGCCTCGAGCAGCAGCTTGCACAGCGCGACGCGGCGGCGCTCACCACCGGAGAGGACACGCACGTCGGCGTCCCCGGGCGGGCAGCGCAGCGCGTCCATGGCCTGCTCGATGCGGTTGTCGAGCTCCCAGCCGTCGGCGTTCTCGATGACCTCCATGAGCTCGCCCTGCTCGGCCAGCAGCGCGTCGAAGTCGGCGTCGGGCTCGCCCATCGCCTCGCTGACCTTCTCGAACCGGGTGAGCGCGTCGCGCAGGTCCTTGACCGCCTCCTCGACGTTGCCGCGCACGTCGAGGTCCTCGTTGAGCGGGGGCTCCTGCTGCAGGATGCCGACCGTGGCGCCCGGGGCGAGCATGGTCTCGCCGTTGGACGCCTGCTCCATGCCGGCCATGATCTTCAGGACGGTCGACTTGCCGGCCCCGTTGGGGCCGACCACACCGATCTTCGCGCCGGGCAGGAACGCCAGCGTGACGTCGTCGAGGATCACCTTGTCGCCGTGCGCCTTGCGGGCACGGACCATGGAGTAGATGTACTGGGCCACTGTGGGTTGGAGCCTTCCGTCAGGTGCGCGAGCGGGGGCGGGGCGGGGCAGCCGTCACCGGCGTCCACGGCCCCGCCCCCGGCGTTCTCAGCTCCGATCCTCCCAGTCGGGGAGGCTCACGTCAGCGCCGGCACCGCGGTGCGCTCATCGGTGAGGTCGGAGTCTGCCTCGTGCAACGCCTCCTCCCCCACCTGGTAATCCGTGGACCGCTCGGCGTAGGGGTCCTCGGCCGGCGCCTCCTCCGGCTCCCCGGCGGGCTCGGTCTGCGGAACCGACCGGGCGGACCGGCGGAACTCGGCGACGCCCCGGGTCAGGTCCGGCCCGACGTGGGCGGCCCGGACCTGCGGCCGGCTGCGCCGCCCCTGGTCGCTGTCCCACTCGTGCGTGTAGATCTCGCCCTTGACGACCACCGGGTCACCCTTGCTCAGCGTGTGGGAGACGTTGCCGCCCAGCTCGCCCCAGCACTCGACGTCGACGAAGAAGGTGCGGTGGTCGGTCCAGGCCTGGGTCTCCCGGTCGAACCGGCGGGAGGTCGAGGCCATCCGGAAGTTGGTGACGCTGTCCCCGCTGGGCAGCCGGGTGCGCTGCGGGGAGTTGACGATGTTGCCGACGACGACGAGATCGGTCTCGTTCACGGTGCTCCTCAGGTGGTGTGACCGGCGCTCCGCCGGGCTGGGACCACCGTGCTGGGCCGAGGGCACCGCAGGACAGGCGTCGACCGCGGTTGTGGACGACGGGGCCGGCTGGGGACGCCCACCCCCGGGCGGGCGCCTGCTGGGCTACGCCGCCGGTCCGGCACGCCCCTCACCCCTGGCGCCCTCTCCGACCACGTGGCGGCCTGGTCACCGGCGGGGAGCCCCGGTCCGGTGCGATGATCTGGCTACGAGCGCCCGTAGCTCAGCGGATAGAGCAGGTGCCTTCTAAGCACTTGGCCGCAGGTTCGATCCCTGCCGGGCGCGCAGGCGGAGCCGACAGGAGGTGCGGCGGTGATCCTCCCGGCCGCCCGTGACCCGCGGCTGGTGACGATCCGTCGGGGCGGCACGCTCACCGACGCCGACCACCACCTGCTCGCCCTCTGGGCGGCGGCCTGCGCGGAGCACGTGCTCCACCTCTTCGAGTCGGCGCGGCCGGCTGACCCGCGCCCGCGGGCGGCGATCGAGGCGGCCCGCGCCTGGGTGCGCGGGGAGCTGCCGATGATGCAGGCGCGCGCGGCCGGCGGACATGCCATGGGAGCCGCCCGCGACCTGCGCGGCGCTGCCCGGCACGCCGCCTACGCCGCCGGCCAGGCCGGGGTGGTCGCGCACGTCGCCGAGCACGACCTGGGTGCTGCCGCCTACGCCATCAAGGCGGCTCGTGCAGCGGTGCCGGACGCCGAGCGCGAGGCGGCCGGGCGGGCCGAGTGCCGCTGGCAGCGCGACCGGCTCCCGGACGCCGTCCGCGAGCTCGTCCTCGACGACCAGCGGCGCCGCAACGACCTCTGCTGATCGGTCTTCGACTGCTGAGGGCTCCGGACACCTCCGGGGAGTCGGCAGCCGGCGCACAGCGGGCACCCCGGTCGCCGTCCTCGGCCGGTCCTGCGATCGGGACGGCGGACCCGCCGGTCAGCTCGTGGTGCGCTCCCCCGCCGGCACCCAGCCGATGGCCGGCGCGACGTGCCGGGCGACGGTCTCCAGCAGGTGGGCGTTGTACGCCACGCCCAGCATGTTGGGCACGGTCAGCAGCAGCGTGTCGGCGTCCCGGACGGCGGCGTCCTTGGCCAGCTCCTCGGCGAGCTGGTCGGGCTCCCCGACGTAGCTCTTGCCGAACCGGGCCCGCACGCCCTCGAGGACGCCGACCTGGTCACCGCTGCCCCGCTCACCGCCGAAGTACTGCCGGTCCAGGTCGCTGGTGATCGGCATGACGCTGCGGCTGACCGAGACCCGCGGCTCGTGCGCCCACCCGGCCTCGGCCCACTCGGCCCGGTAGAGCGCGATCTGTTCGGCCTGCAGCTCGTCGAAGGGCACGCCGGTGTCCTCGGACAGCAGCGTGGAGCTCATCAGGTTCATCCCCTGCCGCGCCGTCCAGACCGCGGTCTGCCGGGTGCCCGACCCCCACCAGATGCGCTGCCGCAGCCCCGGGGACTGCGGCTGGACGGCGAGCCGGCCGGTCGCACCGCCGGTCATCCGCGGGTCGGCGTCCACGACGGTGGCACCGCTGATCGCGGCCAGGAACAGCGCTGTCTTCTCCCGGGCCAGCTGCGCGTCGTCGGCGTCGGCCGGCGGCACGTAGCCGAACGCCTCCGCGCCGCGCAGCGCGGTCTCCGGTGAGCCGCGGCTGATGCCCAGCTGGAGCCGCTCGCCGGCGAGCAGGTCGGCAGCGGCGGCCTCCTCGGCCATGTAGAGCGGGTTCTCGTAGCGCATGTCGATCACGCCGGTTCCCAGCTCGATCCGGTGCGTGCGCATCGCCATCGCGGTGAGCAGCGGGAACGGCGAGGCCAGCTGCCGGGCGAAGTGGTGCACCCGCACGTAGGCGCCGTCCAGGCCCAGCTCCTCGGCGGCCTCCGCCAGCTCCACGCTCTGCACGAGCGCGTCCCGGCCGGTGCGCACCTGCGACCCCGGGATGGGCTGCCAGTGCCCGAAGGACAGGAACCCGATCCGCTTCTCCACTGCACTCACCTCTCGTCGTCTCGGTCGGTCGCAGCGTCCGTGCGGTCCGCGGTGTTCCCACAGTCCCCCGCCGGGATGACGGCGGGCGCCGGCCGCGTTGCGGCGTGTGTCGGGCGGCACACCCGCCGCTCTGCCGAGTCAGGAGGACTGGACATGCGCGCCACCGTGGACGGAACGGTCATCGCCGAGGCCCCCGAGGAGGAGCTGGTCCGGATCGAGGGCAACTGGTACTTCCCGCCCTCGGCCGTGACCGACGGCGCCCTCACCCCGAGCCCGACCGCCTACACGTGCCCGTGGAAGGGCCCGGCCCAGTACTTCCACGTGGTCACCCCCGCCGGCACCCGCGAGGACGGCGCCTGGAGCTACCCGGACCTGAAGCCCACGGCGGTCGACCGGGTCGGCCGGGACTTCGCCGGCTACGTCGCCTTCTCCCCCGGGATCACCGTCGCTGCCTGATCCGCGCAGCGGGCGTACGGTCGGTAGTTGGTCGAACCACCGGCCGTACAGCCCGATCCGGGGGCGTGCGCGTCGGCACGTGGGCCCCGTGGGGGACCACCATGTCGCTGCTGCTGAGCACCGGACCCACCCGCTCGTACGAACTGACCGTCTCGGTCGACTGGGTCCACGGCACGGTCGTGCTGCGCGGTGACCTCGACCGGGAGTCCGCGCACCAGCTCGCCGGCGCCCTGACGGCCCTGACCGCGACCGACCACCCGCGCTGGGTGGTCGACACGGCCGAGGTCAGCTGGTGCGACGCCGGTGGCCTCCGCGCCCTGGCCGCGGCGCACGCCCTCGCGGTCGCCTCCGGCCGGGAGCTGCGACTGGTGCGGCCCAGCCGCTGCGTGGACCGGCTCGTCCGGCTCAGCGGGCTCCACCAGCTGATCACCGAGAGCACCCGAGGGGCCGACCGCGTGGCCGCCGCGCGGCGGGGCTGACCGGGCCCGCTCCCAGGCGTGTCCCCGCCGGCCGACAGTCGGCCCCAGGCCGGGAGCACCGCTCCGCCGCCCCGCCCGTGACCAGCGGTGCGCGCCAGCCACCGCACCCGGACGCGGTACGCCCTCCCCCCAGTCCGGCATCGTCGGGTGTGGCGCACTGCGGGCCGTGTGACCGGAGGGGCACTCTGTCACCGAACGTGACGGCACGAACACGCGTCACCCGGCCGAGTTGCGCGGCTGGGCGGGCTCGATGAGCCACCCTGTCCGGGTGACACTCTCCGCCCCCGAGTCGCCGGGCGCCTCCGGGCCCGCCCACGGTGCCGGGCGACGGCTGCGCGCGGCCGACGTGCTGCTGGCCGACCGTGGCCAGCTGTTCCGCGCCCTCTTCCTCTCCGCGCCCGTGCCGAAGGCCGTCGTCGACCCCGGCGGCCGCATGCTGGTGGTCAACCCCGCGCTGTGCGAGCTCACCGGCCGCACCTCCGGCGAGCTGGTCGGCCGGCACCTGGACCTGCTGACCCACCCGGACGACGTCCCGCTGGAGGACCGGGCGGCCGAGCACCTGCCGGGCACCCCGCTGCTGGACCCGCAGCTGCAGGTGGTCGGCGAGCGGCGGCTGCGCCGGTCCGACGGCGAGAGCATCTGGGTGCACCAGACGCAGGAGCTGGTGCACCGCAGCAGCGGCGACCCGCAGTTCGTGCTGCTCACCTTGCTGGACGTGACCGACCGCCGGCGCGTCGAGGAGGACCTCGTCCGCCGCGCCTACACCGACCCGCTGACCGGCCTGCCCAACCGCCGGGCGCTCACCGAGCGGCTGCAGCACGCCCTGGCCGGCGCCGGCCGGCGCGGCACCTCGGTCGGCCTGCTGCACCTGGACCTCGACCGGTTCACCGCGGTCAACGACTCCCTCGGCCACGAGGGCGGTGACCAGCTGCTCTGCCAGGTGGCCGACCGGCTGCGCTGGAGCACCCGGGTCGAGGACACCGCGGTGCGGTTCGGGGCCGACGAGTTCCTGGTGCTGGCCGAGGACGTCGAGGACGTCGAGGGCCTGCGCACCCTGGCCGACCGGCTGCTCGGCGTGCTCGACGAGCCCTTCCACGTGCACGACCGCGAGGTCACCCTGTCGGCCAGCGTGGGCATGACCCTCGGGTCCGACCTCGCGCCCGAGGCGCTGCTCCGCCAGGCGCACAGCGCACTGGCCCGGGCCAAGGCCAGCGGGGGCCGGGGCCGGGTCGAGGTGCACGACGGCGCGCTCGGCGAGGGCTACGTCGACCAGCTGCAACTGGAGACCGACCTGCGGCACGCGCTGGAGGCCGGCGAGCTGCGGCTGTTCTACCAACCGATCGTCGCCCTCTCCGACGAGCGGCTGCTCGGTTACGAGGCGCTGATCCGCTGGCAGCACCCCACCCGCGGGCTGCTGCCGCCCGGCGCCTTCCTGGCCGCCGCCGAGGACAACCGGCTCACCTCCCGGCTGGGCGCCTGGGTGCTGCACCAGGCCTGCTGGGACGCCTCCGGCTGGCCGTCGGACCTGCGCGTGCACGTCAACATCTCCGCCCGGCACCTGGCCGAGCCCGGCTTCAGCGAGCTGGTCGCCGACGCACTGGCCGAGTCGGGCCTGGCCCCGGACCGGCTGGAGCTGGAGATCACCGAGTCGACCGCGCTGTTCGCCGCGGACGCCACGCTGCACGCCGTGGACACGGTCACCGAGTCCGGGGTGACCCTGGCGCTGGACGACTTCGGCACCGGGTACTCGGCGATCACCGCACTGCACCGGCTGCCGATCCACACGCTCAAGATCGACCGCTCGTTCGTCGCCGACGTGGTGGCCCAGCCGGCCACCGCCGCCCTGGTCCAGGGGCTGCTGCAGCTCGGGCAGGGCATGGGCCTGCAGGTCATCGCCGAGGGCATCGAAGACGGCGAGCAGGCCCGGTGGCTGCGCGAGCACGGCTGCGCGATGGCCCAGGGCTACGCGTTCGGCCGGCCGGCCCCGCTGCCGGCCCGGGAGCTGGACGAGCTGGCCGGCCCGCCGGACCTGACCGACCTCGGCGCACCGCCGGCGGACCGCGTCACCGGCGTGCGCGACCTGGGCGGTGACCGCTCCGCTCCGGAGCAGGGCCCCCGGGGGGAGCAGGCCGGCCCGGACGACGAGGACCTCGGCCGGCTGCCGTTCGACCTGGCCGACGCGCTGGCCGAGCAGGACCTCGTCGGGCCGGCCCCCTCGGTCGGCTCCGCCGCCGTCCCGCAGCTGGACGCCTTCACCCTGCCCACCGAGGTCGCGGACGACGAGCCGGTCTCCGCTGCCGCCTTCGTCGAGCCGGACGACGAGCCGGACGAGGACGCCGACGCCACGCCGGACACCGAGCCCGGCGCCGAGTTCGACCCCGGCGTCTTCCGGCCGTCGAAGGAGTTCCTGGAGCTGCGGGCGCTGCTGGCGGCCAACGGGGCCCCGGACCTGGCCGCCGTCCCGGAGCCGCGCGAGGCGGCCGAGCTGGGCGACCTCCGGTCGATGACGGTCGACCCGACCGACCTGTCCGGCCTGCGCCCGTGGCTGGAGTCCTTCCAGCAGCGGCTGGGGCAGCCCCGCACCGGTGACCTGCCCGAGGTCGGCCGCAGCTGAGAACGGCACGAGCCGACCGGCTGCGCGCCGGTCGGCTCGTGCAACCGCCCCATCGGACGGGTCACCGCCCCACGGGGCGGTGAGGGGCCTCCGTCAGGAGGTCTGGACCGTGATGGTCGCGGTGCCGATGACGAACTCACCGGCGAGCGCGTCGGTGCCGAAGGTCGTGTTGAGCAGCTCGGCGGCCTCGGCGGAGAGCTTGACCGTCGTGCCCTGGAGCACGGCGGAGCCGTCGGCCTCCGTGGTCGGCGGGTTCAGCGTGCTGCCGTCGAGGTTGAACAGCGGGGCGCTGGGCACGGCGAGCTCGCCGTTGACCGAGACGTTGCCGAACAGCCGCGCAGGCTTGCCCGGGTCGATGGTGAAGTCGGTCAGCTCGACCGTGGTGTCACCGGCGGTCAGGCTCAGGCCGCTGCCCTCGTGGAAGAGGGTGCCCTGGACCCACGGGCGGTAGCCGCTCTCCCGGTCGTACAGCGTGACCTCACCGCCGGTCAGCGGGAAGGTGACGGTGCCGGTGGCGCCGTCCAGGGTCGCCCCGCCGACGGTGCCCGGGGTCAGCCCGAGCTGGGTCAGCGCGTCGGTGAAGCCGGTGTCCAGGGCGACCGCGGTGGTGCCGCCGGGGATCGCCGGAACGGTGGCGACCGGCTCCGGGCGGCCGTAGGAGACGCTCGAGCTGGAGGTGTCGGCGGCCTGGGCGGTGTCCCCGTCGCTGCTGCTGCAGGCGGAGAGACCGACGACCGCGGTGAGGGCAGCGGCGGCGGCGAAGGTGCGGGTGACGCGCGTGCTGTTCATGAGATCTCCCAGTCGTGTGGATCAGTGGTGCAACGACTGGTCTTCGGGGCTCACCCGCCCAGCGGTTCGGTGCGCTGTGTCACGCTTCGGTAACGGACGATCCGGTGGTGCGCAACGGAACGGGCACCGGGTGCTTGGCGACCCGCCCGTCGCCGGAGGACTCCCCGCGCAGCCGGCGGCCGATCCAGGGCAGCACGAAACCCCGCACCCAGGCCAGCTCCTGGGCGGCGACCTCCCGGGCCGGGCGCGGCGGCGCCGGGTCCAGCGGGGTGCGCCAGCCGGTGTCCTCGCCGTCCACCGGGACGCCGAGCGCGGCGGCCGCGGCCAGCGCCGTCCGGCGGTGGCCCTCGGCGGTCAGGTGGATCCGGTCGCCCGGGTCCCACATCCGGGCGTCCTGCAGCCACGCGGCGCCCCACTGGTCGAGCACCACCGCGCCGTGCCGGCCGGCGATCGACCACAGGTGGGCGTTGAACACCGCGACCCGGCCGCGGGTGCGCCGGATGATCGGGGTCTGCCGCGGGTCGACGCCGGTGGCCAGCAGCACGTCCGCGCCGGCCTCGCGGAAGGCGACGACGGCGGACTCGAGGTCGGCGGCCAGCCGGTCGGGGTCGACGCCGGGGCGGAGCAGGTCGTTGCCGCCGGCGACCAGGCTCACCAGGTCGGGCCCGGCGGCCAGCGCCACCGGCACCTGCTCGTCGAGCACCTGGGCGAGCAGCCGACCGCGGATGGCGAGGTTGGCGTATTCGACCTCGCCGGCCGGGGAGGCGGCGGCCAGGTGCCCGGCCAGCCGGTCGGCCCAGCCGCGGAAGGCGTCCGGGGTGCCCGGATCGGGGTCGCTGAGCCCCTCGGTGAAGCTGTCCCCCAGCGCGATGTAGCGCTGCCACGTCCGACGGTCACTGCCCGGTTGCACGTCCCCTACTGCACCACGTGCCGCTCGGCCGGCCGTGCCGGGGGTGCACAGCCGGCCTGGCGGCGAACCTGGCGGTAACACGGGCCCGTCAGGATGCGGCCATGCGCACCGACGTCGCCTGCTCGCTCACCGTCTCCACCCCGGTCCCGGCGCCCGCGCTGCTGCAGGTCGCCGTGGCGGCCCCGGCCGGCGAGCAGCTCACCGTGCTCACCGACGGGCACCCGGTGGCCGCTGAGGAGATCGCCGTCCCCGGCGCCCGGGTGCACCGGCTGCAGCTGCCCGCCGGGACGACGGAGGTCAGCTACTCCGCGCACGTCGACACCGCGGGCGACCCACGGCCGGTGACGGCGGCGGAGTGGGCCGAGTTCGTCCGCCCCAGCCGCTACTGCCCGTCGGACCAGCTGGAGGGCTACGCGTCGGCGGAGTTCGACCGGTCGCTCCCCCGCGCCGAGCTCGTCGCCGCGGTGGCCGCCTGGGTGCACCGCCGGCTGGTCTACACCGCCGGCGCCAGCCGCTCGGTCGACACCGCGGTGGACACCCTGCTGCTCGGCCAGGGCGTCTGCCGCGACTACGCACACCTGACCGTCACCCTGCTGCGCGCCCTGGAGGTGCCGGCCCGCCTCGTCGCGGTCTACGCGCCGGGGCTGTCCCCGATGGACTTCCACGCCGTCGTCGAGGCCGACGTGGACGGGGTGTGGCAGACCGTCGACGCCACCCGGCTGGCCCCGACGTCGTCCCTGGTGCGCATCTGCAGCGGGAGGGACGCGGCGGACACCGCCTTCCTCTCGCTCTTCGGCGGCCGCGCCACGCTGGACCGGATGACGGTCACCGCCACCGTCGACGGCGACCTCCCGGCGCCGTCGGAGGAGCCGTTCCCCCTGCCGTGAGGCCGGCTCAGCCGACGGGGTCGCCGGGCCCGCGGGCGCCCTGCGGAGCGCGCACCGGGCCGGTGCCGGGAGCGGGCACGCCACCCGGTGTCCGGCGGCGCAGCTCCTCCGGCACCAGCTCCACCAGCTCCTCGGGCAGCAGCGGCAGGTCCAGCAGCGAGAGCTTGACCCGGCTGCGGTCGGCGGCCAGCCAGTCGTCCAGCCGCACCAGCAGCCCGGCGTCCTGGCGGGTCTCGACGTGCAGCTCGTCGCCCGGGCCCAGCCGGCCGACCACCAGGCCGTCGACCTCCACCGCCGGGTGACCCGCCGTCTCCGGCAGCGCCAGGTGCAGCGGCTCGTGCAGGCCCAGCACCACGGTGCGGTCGATGCCGTTCAGCGGCGCGGACGGCGTGACCAGCACCCCCTCGGCCCCGGGCGACATGACCGGGCCACCGGCGGCGAAGTTGTACGCCGTCGACCCCATCGGGGTGGCGATGATCAGCGCGTCGCTGCGGTAGTGGCCGTAGCGGCGGCCGGCCACCGACAGGGTCGCGTCGACCATGCCCTCCCCCGGCACCCGGGCGAGGACGACGTCGTTGAACGCCACCGTCTCCCAGCCCGGCCCGCGCACCACCAGGCAGCTGCGCGACTCGATCGTCGAGCGCCCCTCGGCCAGCGCGGTGAGCGCGCCGTCCAGCTCCTGGCCCTCGACCTCGGTCAGGAAGCCCAGCCGGCCGAAGTTGACGCCCAGCACCGGAACCGGGTCGGCCACGACCATCCGCATCGCGCCGAGCAGCGTGCCGTCACCGCCCAGGGCGATGATCCCGTCACAGCTGGCCGCGAGCTCCGCGACGTCGACCGACGTCACCCCGTGCAGGTGCAGCCGCTCCACGTCGGCGGCCGCGGCGACCAGCTCCACGCCGTGCGTCGTCGTCCAGGCGAGCACCTGGGCCGCCGCACCCGCGCAGTCGCGGTGCGGGTGCAGCACCAGGCCGATCCGGCTGCCGTCGTGCACCCCTCAGCCCCGGTAGGTCTCGAGCAGGCGCAGCCAGATCTCGCTGATCGTCGGGTAGGAGGGGACGGCGTGCCAGAGCCGGCTGATCGGCACCTCACCCGCCACCGCGATCGTGGCCGAGTGCAGCAGCTCGGCCACCCCGGCGCCGACGAACGTGACCCCCAGCAGCACCTCGCGCTCGGTGTCCACCACCGCGATCGCCGTCCCGGTGTAGCCGTCGGCGAACACGGACGCACCGGCCACGCTGCCGATCGGGTACTCCACCACCCGGTGCGGCAGGCCGGCGTCGGCGGCCTGGGCAGCGGTCAGCCCGACCGCGGCGACCTGCGGCTCGGTGAACACCACGCTCGGCGTGGCACGGCGGTCGGCGGTGGCCACGAACGGCGACCAGTCGCCCAGGTCGACCTGCTCGCCACGGGCCCGGGCGACGATCGCGGCGCCGGCCTGGCGCGCCTGGTACTTGCCCATGTGGGTCAGCTGCGCGCGGCCGTTGACGTCGCCCACGCCGTAGAGCCACGGCACCCCGGGCACCTGCAGCGACTCGTCGACGTCGAGGTAGCCGCCCGGCTCCAGGCCGATGGTGTCCAGCCCGATCTCGTCGGTGTTCGCCGCCCGGCCGGTGGCGACGAGCACCTCCTCGCCGCGCACCTCGTCACCGCTCTCGCAGACCAGCACCACCTCGTCGCCCTCCCGGCGGGCGCTCCGGACGCCGGTGCCCAGCTGGACGTCCACGCCCAGCGCCCGCAGCGACTCCGCCACCGCCTCACCGGCGGCCGGCTCCAGGTGCGGCAGCAGCCGGTCACCGTGCTGCAGCAGGGTCACCGAGGAGCCCAGCTGCTGCCAGGCAGTGGCCATCTCGCAGCCCACGTAGCCACCGCCGACCACCACCAGCCGGCGCGGGGCCTCCTTCGCGCTGGTCGCCTCCCGCGGCGTCCAGGGCTGCACGTCGGCCAGCCCGTCGACCGGCGGCACCGCCGCCCGGGAGCCGGTGCAGACGGCCACGGCGTGCCGCGCGGTCAGCGTCAGCTCGGTGCCGTCGGCCTGCGCGACGACGACCCGCTTCTCCCCCGCGAGGCGGCCGCGCCCGCGGACCAGCGCGATGCCGGCCCCCTCGACCCACTCCACCTGGCTCGCGTCGTCCCAGTGGCTGGTGAAGCCGTCCCGGCGGGCCAGCGTCGCGGCGGCGTCCTGCTCGCCGGTGACCGCGGCGGCCGCGCCGGACACGGCGCGGGCCTCGGCGAGCACCTCCGAGCCGCGGAGCAGGGCCTTGCTGGGCATGCACGCCCAGTAGGAGCACTCCCCGCCGACCAGCTCGCTCTCCACCAGCACCGCGCTCAGCCCCCCGCGGACGGCGATGTCGGCGACGTTCTCCCCGGTCGAACCGGCGCCCAGGACGATGACGTCGTACTCCTGCTCCGCAGTGGTCACCGGGCCATTGTGGTCGACTGACCCCCGTGCCTGTCGATGCCGCGGAGTACTCCGCCGCCCTGCGCCAGTACGCGGCCGGGGTGGTGCTGCTGACCGTCCGCGACGACATCGACGACGTCGGGACGACGGTGACCTCGCTGATGAGCGTCTCGGCCGACCCGCCGCTGGTCGCGATCGGGCTGGCCGCCGAGGGGTACCCCGCCGAGGTGCTGCAGTCGATCGGGTCCTGCGCGGTGAACGTGCTCGGCGCCGGTCAGGCGATCCTGGCCAGCCGGTTCGCCTCGGCCGGCCGACCCAGCGCCCGGCACCTGCTGGAGGCGGTGCCCTGGCAGCGCGCCCCGGTCAGCGACGCGATCGTGCTGGACGGCGCACTGGCGGCGCTGGACTGCACGGTGCACTCGGTCGTCGAGGCCGGCACGCACGTGCTGGTGCTGCTGCAGGTCGAGGGCGTGCCGGTGCTCGGCGACGGCGACCCGCTGGTGCGGCTGCGCGGCCGCTGGACCGACGGCGCGGGTGCACCGCTGCGCCGTCCGTGAACCGGGCCGTGTCGCGGGTGCGCACCCGTCGGGGTCCCGGCCAGACCGGGCTCCCCGGCTGGTGCGCAACGGCGGTGCTGCTGATCGCGCTGACCGGCTGCGGGGGTGGTGCTGAGCCGACGGCGTCGGCTCCCTCGTCGTCCGTCCCGTCCCCGTCGGCCCCCGCCGCGCCACCGGCGGCCGATCCCGCGGCCGCCGCGGCGTTCAGCGCGCTGGAGACGGAGTTCGACGCCCGGCTGGGCGTGTTCGCGCTGGACACCGGCTCCGGCCGGGTCGTCGCCCACCGGGCCGACGAGCGGTTCGCCTTCGCCTCCACCCACAAGGCGCTGTCGGTGGCCGCACTGCTCGCCGCGACGACGGCCGCCGAGCTCGACGAGGTCGTCCGCTGGACCGACGCCGACCTGGTCACCCACTCCCCCGTCACCCAGCCGCACACCGGCACCGGCCTGCCGCTGCGCGAGGTGGCCGCGGCGGCGGTGCAGCACAGCGACAACACCGCCGCGAACCTGGTGTTCGACCGGATCGGCGGGCCGGCCGGCCTGGAGCAGGAGCTGCGCGACCTCGGCGACGACGTCACCTCCGTCGACCGGGTGGAGCCCGAGCTGAACAGCGCCGTCCCGGGCGACGAGCGCGACACCAGCACGCCCCGTGCGCTCGCCACCGACCTGCGGGCCGTCCTGCTGGGCGACGTCCTCGACCCGGCCGACCGCGACCTGCTCACCGGCTGGATGCGGGACAGCGCCACCGGCGACACGCTGGTGCGGGCCGGCGTGCCGGCCGGCTGGCAGGTGGCGGACAAGTCCGGTGGTGGCGGGTACGGCACCCGCAACGACATCGCCGTCGTCCACCCACCCGACGGCGCCCCGATCGTGCTGGCCGTCCTCTCCAGCCGGGCCGAGCCGGACGCCGACCCCTCCGACGCGCTCGTCGCCCGCGCCACCGAGGTCGCCGTCACCACCCTGCGCTGACCCGCGGCTGGCCCTGTCCCAGCGTCCCCGTCCAGCCATGTTGGCCAACATGGCCGGACGGGGTGAGCACGGGAACTGGCGCACGGGTGTCAGCTCTCGTGCTCGGGCGCCGTCCGGGTTGACCCGGTCCAGTTGGGGTCGAGCCGTGCCAGGATGCGGCTCAACTCCAGCTCACCCGGGTTGACCCACCTCATCGACTGCGCGGGCCGGAGGCCACGGAACGCGGTGGTCACGCCGCGGGGCTAGCGTCGTGGCCGATGAGCCAGCCCATCCCCGCCCCGTCCGACTCCGCCCTCCGCCGTGCCCTGGTGCGCGCCGAGCGCGGGGTGACGCTGGACGCCACCGAGGCCGAGACCCTGCTGCACGCCCGCGGGCTGCGCGAGGGCGAACCGCTCGACCGGCTGCTGACCGCCGCCTCCCGGGTGCGCGACGCGGGGCTCGCCTCCGCCGGCCGGCCGGGGGTGGTCACCTACAGCCGCAAGGTGTTCATCCCGCTCACCCACCTGTGCCGCGACCGCTGCCACTACTGCACGTTCGTCACGACCCCCGGCCAGCTGCGCGCCGAGGGCAAGGCGCCGTTCCTCTCCCCCGACGAGGTGCTCGACATCGCCCGCGCCGGCGCCGCGCTGGGCTGCAAGGAGGCGCTGTTCACCCTCGGCGACCGCCCGGAGGACCGCTGGCCGGTGGCCGCCGAGTGGCTGGAGGCGGCCGGCTTCGACTCCACGCTGGACTACCTGCGGGCGATGGCTATCCGGGTGCTGGAGGAGACCGGGCTGGTCCCCCACCTCAACCCCGGCGTGCTGAGCTGGGAGGAGATCCAGCGGCTCAAGCCGGTCGCGGCGTCGATGGGGATGATGCTGGAGACGACGGCGACCCGGCTGTGGTCGGAGAAGGGCGGGCCGCACTTCGGCTCCCCCGACAAGGAGCCCGCCGTCCGGCTGCGGGTGCTCGAGGACGCCGGCCGCTCCGCCGTCCCGTTCACCACCGGGGTGCTGCTGGGCATCGGCGAGACACACGCCGAACGGGTCGACGCGATCGCCGAGATCCGCGCCTCCGCGCGGCGGCACGGGCACGTGCAGGAGGTGATCGTGCAGAACTTCCGGGCCAAGCCGCGCACCGCGATGGCCGCGCACGACGACCTCGCCCTGCAGGAGTACGTGGCCGCGGTGGCGGTCAGCCGGCTGATGCTGGGCCCCTCGGCCCGGGTGCAGGCACCGCCGAACCTCAGCGACTCCACGGAGCTGGCACTGCTGCTGCGCGCCGGCGTCGACGACTGGGGCGGGGTCTCACCGCTCACCCCCGACCACGTCAACCCCGAGCGGCCGTGGCCGAACATCGACAAGCTCGCCGAGCTGACCGCCGACGCCGGCTTCACCCTGCGCGAGCGGCTGGCCGCCCAACCCGGCTACGTCACCCAGCCCGAGCCGTGGCTGGACCCGCGGGTGCGCCCGCACGTCTCCGCCCTGGCCGACGACGACGGCCTCGCCGTCGAAGGCCGGCTGCCCGTCGGGCTGCCGTGGCAGGAGCCGGACGAGGCGTGGACCTCGTCCGGGCGCACCGACCTGCACACCGAGATCGACACCGTGGGGCGCACCGGCGACCGGCGCAGCGACTTCGACGCCGTCTACGGCGACTGGGCCGAGCTCCGCTCCCGCACCGAGGCGGCCCGCGACGGCCGCTCCACCGCGATCGCGGCCGGCGACCCCGACGTGCACGCGGCCCTGCGGCACGCCGAGACCGACCCGGCCGGGCTCTCCGACGCCGAGTACCTGGCGCTGCTGGGCGCCGACGGCACCGACCTCACGGCACTCGCCGCGCTGGCCGACGCCGTCCGCCGGGACGTCAACGGCGACGACGTCACCTACGTGGTGAACCGGAACGTCAACTTCACCAACGTCTGCTACACCGGCTGCCGGTTCTGCGCCTTCGCCCAGCGGCGCACCGACGCCGACGCCTTCACCTTGTCGATGCAGGAGGTCGGCGACCGGGTCGACGAGGCGTGGGCCGGCGGCGCGACCGAGATCTGCATGCAGGGCGGCATCCACCCCGACCTGCCCGGCACCGCCTACTTCGACCTGGCCCGGGAGGTGAAGTCCCGCCGTCCCGACATCCACCTGCACGCGTTCTCGCCGATGGAGGTCGTCAACGGGTCGGCCCGCACCGGGCTCTCCTACCGCGACTTCCTGATCGCAGCGAAGGAGGCCGGCGTCGACTCCCTGCCGGGCACCGCGGCGGAGATCCTGGACGACGACGTCCGCTGGGTGCTGACCAAGGGCAAGCTGCCCGCGGCGGCCTGGCTGGAGATCGTGCGGACGGCGCACGAGGTGGGCCTGCCGACGACCTCGACGATGATGTACGGCCACGTCGACACCCCGGCGCACTGGGTCGCGCACCTGCGCACCCTCGCCGCGCTGCAGGACGAGACCGGCGGCTTCCGCGAGTTCGTGCTGCTGCCCTTCGTGCACCACAACGCCCCGATCTACCTCGCCGGCGTCGCCCGGCCGGGGCCGACGAACCGGGAGAACCGCGCGGTGCACGCGGTCGCCCGACTGCTGCTGCACGGCCGGATCGACAACATCCAGACCTCGTGGGTGAAGCTCGGCGACACCGGCACCCAGGCGATGCTCACCGGCGGCGCCAACGACCTGGGCGGCACGCTGATGGAGGAGACGATCAGCCGGATGGCGGGCTCGGGCAACGGCTCGCTCAAGACCATCGCCGAACTCGAGGCGATGGCCGCCGCGATCGGCCGCCCGGCCCGCCAGCGGACGACGGAGTACGGCACCCCGAGCCCCGAACGGATGGCCACCGCCCGCAGCGACGAGGGCCGCCGCGCCCTCACCCTCAAGCTCGTCTGACCCGCTGAGCGTCGTCCGCACCTGATCAACGCTGCCCGGGCCGGACCGGCGGTGGGCTGCGGCGGTAGCCTGCCGCGCATGGCGGACCAGGGCTTCCCCGACGACTGGCACCAGCCGCTGCGGCACGTCCGCGCCGGAGAGCTCTCCGCGGAGACCGCGCAGACCTCCGGCATGACCCGGCACGAGGCGATCTCGGCCACCAGCGTCGGCGCGCAGCGGCTCTGGATGGGCGAGACGCGGGTGCCCCCGCACACCGGGTCCGGCGACCACCACCACGGCGACTCCGAGACCGCGATCCACGTGCTGCGCGGCCACCCGGTGTTCGTCTTCGCCGAGCACGGCGAGGAGGTACGGCTGCAGACCGGCCCGGGCGACTACGTCTTCGTGCCGCCGTACACCCCGCACCGCGAGGAGAACCTCAGCGGCGAGGAGGCCGTGGTGCTGATCGCCCGCAGCAGCCAGGAGGCCATCGTGGTCAACCTGCCCAGCCTGCTCCCCCAGCCCGACCGCGCCGACGACTGACCCGGGACGTCACCCGGCGGCCGGCGGGCGGCACCACAAGCCCTCGACCTGATCGCCGTCCAGGATCAGCGTGCCAGCCTCGTGGGGCACCAGGATCGTCTGCCCGGCGGTGACCAGCAGCTCCGCGTTCCCACGCTCGGCCCGCAACCGGCCGCGCCCGCCGGTGACGACCACGACGCCGAAGCCCGCGTCCAGAACTGTCCCGGAAGCGATCCGGTCGACCCGGAAGAACTCCGCTGCCTGCCCGGGGAGCACCGGTCCGCTGCCCTGTGCACGCCGCACGAGCCGGTCGACCTGCTCGGTGGAGCAGGCCGCCAGGTCGGCGGCGTCCAGCGCGAGGTCGAAGCCGAGGCCGAGGTGCCCCTCGCGCTGACCGTCGATGGCGAAGCCGCGCCACTCCAGCAGGATGGACAGGTCCTCCGGCTCCTGGACCTCCACGAGGAAGACGCCCTCGCCGATCGCGTGGGGCATCCCGGCGGGCACCAGGACCGCGTCGCCCGGCGCGACGTCGATCCCGTGCATGGCTGCCAGGAGCGGCTCGACGTCCTGGCGCCGCACCAGCTCGTGCACCAGGTCCCGAGCCAGCTCTCGCGCGAAGCCCAGGTGCACGCTGCCGCCGCGCAGGACCACCCACGCCTCGGTCTTGCCGTGGGCACGCCCGAGGTGCCGGGCGGCGAAGGTCCCGTCCGGGTGGACGTGCACCGGGAGCCGCTGACCGGCATCGAGCAGCTTCGTCAGCAACTTGGTGTCGGCGCCGAACCGCGTCACGTGCGTCTGCCCCAGCCACGCCACGGGGTCGACGCGCACCGCGTCGCGCAGCAGGCGCCCGTCGGGCAGGACCGACAGCCCCAACGTCTCCTCCCCGTGCAGGGTGGTGGTGGCGCCGATCCAGTCCTCCGGCAGGTGGCCACCGGTCCAGGAGAGGCCACGGAACTCGGCGATCTGCTCCCCGCCTGCATAGAACCGATCTGGAGGTCGGTTGTCGGGCAGCACGATCGGTGTGAGGGGCATCCGGTCTCCTCGGTGACGGTGGTGGCGGTGTCGGTCCGACCCCACGCTCGTCCCGCTGCCGAGCGCGACGAGCGTCTGCTGTCGATGACCGCCCCGGCCGGCGACACAGGCGGTTCTTCCCGCACATGACATCGTGAGCAAAGCTATCTTTCACCCGCGGCCGGCACCTGGTCAGCCCACGGTCCACGGACCGGGCGCGACCACCCGTCCCCCTGCACGACTCGAGTCGATCCAACGGAGGAACAGACGATGATGTCCATCTCTCGAGCCAGGACCACGTCCACGGCCCTGGTCATCCTGGGCGCGGTGGCGCTGAGCGGCTGCAGCAACGGCGACGCCACCACCGGCGGTGGCGGAGAGGGTGGCGGCGAGGTGGAGAAGGTCGGGCTGATGCTCCAGGACATCTCCAACCCGTTCTTCGCATCGATGCAGAACAGCATGGAGCAGGCGGCGGACGAGCAGGGCTTCGACCTCAACGTGCAGGACGGGCGCCAGGACCTGGCCGCGCAGAACGACCAGATCGACGCCTTCATCCAGCAGGGGATGGACCTCATCCTGCTCAACGCCGTGGACAGCTCCGGGATCGCCTCCGCGGTCGCCAGGGCCCAGGCAGCGGGCATCACGGTCGTCGCCGTCGACGTGGACGCCGAGGGTGCCGACGCAGCTGTCACCACCGACAACGTGGAGGCCGGTCGGCAGTCCTGCCAGGCGCTGGTGGACGCCCTCGGGGGCCAGGGGAACATCTTCGTGGTCGAGGGCACCCCGACGACGGCTCCGCAGGACCGGGTGGAAGGCTGCGAGGAGGTCCTCGCGGAGAACCCCGGGATCACCGTCGTGGCCCGTCAGGCCGGCAACAACGACCGCGCCAGCGGGCTGGCCCTGACCACCGACATGCTCACCGCCAACCGGGACGTCCAGGGCATCTTCGCGATCAACGACCCCGAGGCCCTCGGTGCCGACCTCGCCGTCGCCCAGGCAGGACGCAGTGGCGTGACGATCGTCGGCGTCGATGGCTCGCCCGAGGCGGTGAAGGCCCTGGAGGACCCGGCATCGAACTTCGCCGCCAGTGCCGCCCAGGACCCGGGTGGCATGGCGCTGGAGGCGCTCGAGGTCGGCAAGGACATCGTCGCCGGCAACTCCCCGGCCGAGCGGGTGACCTTGCTGGAGCCGACGCTGGTCACCAAGGACAACGTGAGCTCGTACGAAGGCTGGTGACGGTGGCACCGGCTGGGGAGAGGAACGCTCGTGACTGAGTCAACGGCTCCGCTGCTGGAGGTCGAGGGGATCAGCAAGCGCTTCGGCGCGACCCTCGCCCTGTCGAACGTGAGCTTCGACGTCCGGGCCGGCGAGGTCCACGCCCTGATGGGGGAGAACGGCGCCGGCAAGTCGACGCTCATGAAGATCATCTCGGGCAACTACCAGCCGGACACCGGCTCCGTCAGGATCTCCGGCTCCCCGGTGGCCATGGCCTCGCCCCGCGACGCCATGGCCGCCGGGGTGGCCATCATCCACCAGGAGCTCAACACGATCCCGGAGATGACGGTGGCCGAGAACCTGGCCACCGGTAACGAGCCACTGCGCTTCGGGATGCTGGATCGGAAGACGATGGTCACGCAGGCCCGGGAGAAGCTGGCCCGGGTCGGCGCGGACATCGACCCCAACCGGCCCATCGGCCGACTCAGCGTCGGCATGCAGCAGATGGTCGAGATCGCCCGCGCCGTGGCGGAGAACGCGAAGATCCTGGTCCTGGACGAACCCACGGCCGCGCTGTCCCGAACCGAGAGCCAGCAGTTGTTCGCCCTGATCCGGTCGATGCGCTCGCGCGGGATGGGCCTGGTCTACATCAGCCACCGCATGGAGGAGGTCTGGGAACTCGCCGACCGGGTGACCGTCTTCCGCGACGGGCAGCTGATCGGCACCCGGGACATGCGGGCGACCGGGCCGGACCAGGTGGGGCCTGGCGACATCGTGCGGATGATGGTCGGCCGCGACATCGACGACCTGTACGTGCGCACCGCTCATCCGGCAGGTGACGTCCGGCTCGCCGTGCGAGACCTGACCGGCGCCGGGGGCATCGGACCGGTCAGCTTCGACGTACGCGCCGGCCAGGTCGTCGGGATGGTCGGCCTCATCGGTGCCGGGCGGACCGAGGTGGCTCGCCTCGTCTACGGCGCGGACCGTCGCACGGGGGGGACGGTCAGCCTGGACGGAGAGCCGCTGGACGCCCGCAACCCCATCGAGGGCATCCGGGCCGGGGTGGGCCTGCTGCCGGAGAGCCGTAAGGACCAGGCCCTCTTCCTGGACCTGTCGGTGAAGGACAACATCGGCATGTCCACCTTGAAGGACCACAGCAGTGCTGGTGTCGTCCGCGGCGCCTCGCTGCTCAAGGCCGTGCGGGGCGTGATGGACCAGCTCAGGGTGCGGTCCAACGCGTTGAAGCTCGAGTCGCGGGCGCTGTCCGGCGGGAACCAGCAGAAGCTGGTGCTGGGGCGGTTGCTGCTCCAGCGGCCCAAGCTGCTGATCCTCGACGAACCCACCCGCGGCGTCGACATCGGCGCGAAGAGCGAGATCTACCGCCTGATCAACGAGATCGCGGGGACGGGGGCGGCCGTGCTGGTCATCTCCTCGGACCTCCCCGAGGCCCTGGGCATCAGCGATGAGCTGCTGGTCATGCGCACGGGCCAGATCGTGGCGACCCTCGACGCCCGGCAGGCCAACGAAGAGACCGTCATGCAACACGCCACGGGCGTCTACGCCGACGCCGCCACGAACGAGACCGCTGGGAACGCCCGATGAACCCGATGATGGCCACGACCCCGGAGAACCCCGTCCCGGACACGAACGTCGAGCCCGCGGTGGCCCGACGAGCCTCCGTGATCGCCCACTGGTGGGACCGGGTCGGCATCTTCCTGGTGCTCTTGATCCTCATCGCGCTGATGGCGGTCCTGGCACCGAACTTCCTGTCGGTCGACAACGCCATCAACGTGGCGCGGTCTGTCTCGATCAACGCGATCCTGGCCGCCGGGCTCACCGTGGTCATCCTGACCGCAGGGATCGACCTGTCGGTGGGGTCCATCCTCGCCGTTGCCGGCGTGGGCAGCGTCCTGCTCGCGGTGGATGGCGTGCCGACGCCACTGGCCCTGCTGGGGGGCATCCTCATCGGCGCGATCGCCGGCGCCCTCAACGGCGCTTTCGTCGCCTGGCTGGCGCTGCCCGCCTTCATCGTGACCCTCGGCTCGATGACCTACCTGCGCGGCCTCGCCTACTCGCTGCTGGACGGACAGCCGCTGGTCGCCAGCGACCTCGGCTTCCGCGGCATCGGCAACGGCAGCGTGGCCGGCATCCCGCAGCCGGTGGTCGTGATGCTCGTCGTCTACGCCATCTTCTGGTTCCTGCTGGAGCGGACGCGGTTCGGCCGGCACGTCTACGCCGTCGGCGGCAACATGGAGGCGGCTCGACTGGCCGGCATCAACGTGAAGCGAGTGCTGCTGTCGGCGTACATGCTCGCGGGAGCGGCCGCCGGCGTCGCCGGCCTCATCTTCTCCGCCCGGGTGCTCTCAGCCCAGCCGACCGCTGGTGAGGGCTACGAGCTCGACGCGATCGCGGCAGTCGTGCTCGGCGGCACGTCGTTGGCCGGTGGCCGCGGCCGGATCTTCGGCACGCTGGTCGGCGCAGTGATCATCGGGGTGCTGTCCAACGGGCTGATCCTGCTGGACGTGCCCTTCTTCTACCAGCTGATCATCAAGGGCGTGGTGATCATCATCGCCATCGCGCTCGACGGCCTGAAGCGGTTCTCCCGCGCCAGCGCTTGACGACGGGCCGGTGGCCGCACCGCCCTGCCACCGGCCCGCCCGCGCTCATCGACGACGCCCGTCCGGATCCGCCGATCCGGACGGGCGTCGTCGCCCACGAGACGCGGCGGTCCCCGCCGCTGGGGCGTCCTCCCCGGCTAGCGTGCCGGCATGAGTGAGCCCGTGCGTCCGCCGTCCCCCCTCGACCAGCTGGCCGACCGCTTCGTCGACGCCTACGCCGCCGACCAGCCGACCGTGGCCACCTACATCGGCGTCCCCGGCCACGACGACCGGTGGCCCGACCTCACCCCCGACGGGCACGCGGCCAGCGCCGAGCTGCTGCGCCGCACCGTCACCGAGGTCGAGCGGACCGACCCGGTCGACCGGCGGGACGACGTCGCCCGCAGCGCCATGCTGGAGCGGCTGGGCGCCGAGCTCGCGCTGCACGACGCCGGCTGGACGCAGGCCTCGCTCAACAGCATGGAGAGCCCGCTGCAGGGCTTCCGCAGCACCTTCGACCTGATGTCGGCCGAGACCGAGGACGACTGGGCCACCATCGCCCGCCGGCTCAGCCGGATCCCCGAGGCGCTGGCCGGCTACACCGCCGGGCTGGTCGACGCCGCCGGGAGGGGGCGGGTGTCCGCCGTCCGGCAGGTCCGGCTCTCCGCCGGCATCGCCCGCCGCTGGGCGGGCGCGGCCGGGCAGCCGAGCTTCTACGCCGAGTTCGCCGGCCGGGCACCGGTGGGCGACGCGCTGCGCGCCGACCTGGACCGGGCGGTGGCAGGCGCGAACGCGGCCCTGCTGACCTTCGCCGACACCGTGGAGCGCGAGCTGCTGCCGCACGCGCCGGAGGCCGACGGCGTGGGCCGCGAGCGGTACGCGCTGGAGTCCCGGCTGTTCACCGGCATGGACCTCGACCTCGAGGAGACCTACGCCTGGGGCTGGGACGAGCTGGCCCGGATCGTCGCCGAGAAGGAGGCGGTGGCCGAGCAGATCGCCCCCGGGCAGGGCATCGCCGGCGCGGTCGCGGCCCTGGACGCCGACCCGGCCCGCCAGGTGCGCGGCCGCGACGCCCTGCAGGCCTGGCTGCAGGAGACCGCCGACCGGGCGATCGCCGCCCTGGACGGCGTGCACTTCGACGTCCCCGGCCCGGTGAAGCGGGTCGAGGGGCGGCTGACGCCGACCTCCGGTGAGGGGGTCTACTACACCGGCCCGACCGAGGACTTCTCCCGCCCGGGCCGCATGTGGTGGTCGTTGCCCGACGGGGTCACCGACATGACCACCTGGCGGGAGACGACGACCGTCTTCCACGAGGGCGTGCCGGGCCACCACCTGCAGATCGGGCAGACCGTCTACAACGCCGCGCTGCTCAACCGCTGGCAGCGGCTGCTCTGCTGGTGCTCCGGGCACGGCGAGGGCTGGGCGCTGTACTCCGAGCGGCTGATGGGCGAGCTCGGCTTCCTCGACGACCTCGGTGACCGGCTGGGCATGCTGGACGCCCAGGAGCTGCGGGCCGCCCGCGTCGTCCTGGACATCGGGGTGCACCTGGACCTGCCGATCCCACCCGGCCGGGCCGCCGGCAACCGGTGGACCTACGACGTCGCGCTGGCGTTCCTGCGCACGCACGTGGACATGGAGGACGCGATGCGGGTCGACGAGCTGCACCGCTACCTCGGCTGGCCGGGGCAGGCGCCCTCCTACAAGGTCGGCGAGCGGGTCTGGCTGACCTGCCGCGACGAGGCCCGCGCCCGCGGCGGGGCCGACTTCGACCTCAAGGCGTGGCACCGGGCCGCGCTGGACCTCGGGCCGCTGGGCCTGGGCCCGCTGGCCGCGGAGCTCGCCCGCTCCTGACGCCGTCCGCCAGGGGGCGGTTCGGCGGGCGTGCTCGCCGGGCCGCTCCCCCGGTCAGGCCGCGTCGCGGCGGCCGGCGCCGTCGCGGTGGCCCCTCCAGCGGAGCCACTCCCGGACCGCCAGCCCCGCCCATGCGGCGGCGAGGAGCAGCGACAGCCAGCCCCAGCCCTGCTCATCGGAGCTGAACCGGCTCCCCGCCAGGAACACCCAGACGAGGGCCAGGAGGGCCCACACGACCCCGCGGGAGGCACTCGGCCGACGGTCTCCGGTCATCAGCCGATCATGCTGGACGCCGGCGGGCGGCGCAGCGGTGCGGTGACCTCCCGCGGGACCGGCCGCCCGCGGCGCGGGCCCGCCGGTGCACCGCGGCGGCGTGCGGTCGACGGGGTGTCCGGCCGGTGACGAGGAGTCGACGGACCCGTGCGAAGACGTCCAGAGCGGTCTCGGCGGACAACTTGATCTGGACGAACCAGGGGTGGTCCGTCGGCAACACCTGACGCCTGACACGGCGTGTCGGTGGCGCTGCACCGGCTCGCTGGGGCGCCTGCGGCGAGTGGTGCTCCTGTGACTCGGCGTAACACGGTGGACATTTGACCGGGGCCGAACACCACCCGTGTAATTCCCTCGTCGTCACGAACGGTGACGGCGCGGCCACCGCACCAGCGGAAGCCGGAACGAGACGCAGGGGGACGAATCGTGACCATCGCCGACGTGACGTGGATGGACGACTACCGGGCAGCTGCCGTCGAGGCGACGCCGGTGAACTACGGGCAGGACGTGCTGGGCCTGGCGGACGTCTACGACGCCGGCTTCACCGGTCTGGACGAGGAGCAGGGCTGGCAGGAGCGCGCGCTGTGCGCCGAGACCGACCCGGAGGCGTTCTTCCCGGAGAAGGGCGGCTCGACCCGCGAGGCCAAGAAGATCTGCACCGGCTGCGAGGTCCGCGCCGAGTGCCTGGAGTACGCGCTCTCCAACGACGAGCGCTTCGGCATCTGGGGCGGCCTGTCCGAGCGTGAGCGCCGCCGCCTCCGCCGCCGCGCCTCCTGAGGAAGGACCCCCTTCCTCCCCACCCTTCGCACGCTCAGGGCGGGTCCCGGGAAGGGGGCCGATGATCGGGGCGCGCTTCCCTGGGTAGGAGAACCATCGTGCGAGCGATCACCTACACCCAGCCCGGCGGTCCCGACGTCCTGCAGCTCGTCGCCCGCGCCACCCCCGAGCCCGGCCCCGGTGAGGTGCGGGTGCGCCTGGCCTTCTCCGGCGTGAACCCCACCGACTGGAAGTCCCGCAGCAGCGCGCAGCCCGGCCCCGAGGGGCAGGTCCCCAACCAGGACGGCGCGGGCACGATCGAGGCCGTCGGCCAGGGCGTCGACCCGGTGCTCGTCGGTGAGCGGGTCTGGGTCTGGGAGGCCGCCTGGCAGCGGCCGCACGGCACGGCGGCGGAGCACACCGTCGTCCCCGCCCGCCAGACCGTGCTGCTCGGCCAGGACCCCTCCTTCGAGCTCGGCGCCAGCCTGGGCATCCCCTTCCTCACCGCGCACCGCTGCCTGACCGTCGCCGAGTCGCTGCCCGACCGGCTGGCCCCCGGCTCGCTGAACGGCCGCACCGTGCTCGTCCAGGGCGGCGCGGGTGCCGTCGGCAACGCCGCCATCCAGCTGGCCCGCTGGGCCGACGCCACCGTGATCGCCACGGTCAGCTCACCGGCGAAGGCACAGCTGGCCGCCAAGGCCGGCGCCGACCACGTCATCGACTACAAGCAGCAGGACGTCGTCGCCGAGGTGCAGAAGATCGCACCCGCCGGCGTCGACACGATCGTCGAGGTCTCCGCGGCGCAGAACGCCGCCGTCGACGCCCAGGTGATCGGCGCGCACGGGGCCGTCGCCATGTACGCCGACGACGGCGGCGCCGAGGTCACCATCCCGGTGCGCGCCCAGATGGGGCCCAACGCCCGCTGGCAGTTCGTGCTCGTCTACACCGAGCCCACCCGCGCCAAGGACCTCGCCGTCGAGGACGTCAACGCCGCCGTCCTCGACGGCGCCGTCCGGGTCGGGGAGGACGCCGGGCTGCCGCTGCACGTCTACCCGCTGGCCGAGACCGCGGCCGCCCACCAGGCCGTGCAGGACGGCGCCGTCGGCAAGGTGCTCATCGACGTCACCGCCTGAGGGAGGACCCGAGCTCGCGGCGGGCCCCTGGAAGGGGGCCGGCCGGACAGCAGGACGCCCCCTCCCCCGGCACGGGCCGGGAGAGGGGGCGTCGACGTGCTCGGGTCAGCTCACCGCCCGCGGACGGTGAAGGGGACGCTCACCGGCTCGGCGGTCCGGCTGCCCATCGACTGCTGGGCGACCAGCTCGTGGGTGCCGGGGCGGAGCGTGCCGAGGTTGGCCCGCCACACGCCGTCCTGGCCGACGGTCACCGTGCGGGTGATGCCGGCCTTGACGGTGACCGTGGCGCCGGGGGTGCCGGTGCCGCTGGCCGTGACGGTCTGCGGCAGGGTCGCGTCGGCGGCCGGGGTGGTGACGGTCAGGCCCTCGATGTCCACCCGGGCGGTCAGCCACTGGTCCTGGCCGATCGGGTGGTCGACCACCCGGGTCTCACCGATGCAGCCGTTCCAGCCGTTGGTGGCCTGGTCGTCGACCCAGTCGGTGCCGAACAGCCACGGCATCGCGCCGTCCAGGCCGTGGCCCACGGTGTTGGAGGCGTTGCGCAGCACCGGCGCACCGTCGACGTACATGGTCGTGGTCGCCTTCACCGGGTCGTTGACCACCGCGACGTGCACCCAGGTGTCGACCATGATCTCGCCCGACCACGCGGTGCGGTCACCCTTGGCGGTGTCGATCGGCACCTCGGTCCACTGGAACTCCTTGAGGTTCGACAGGCCGAGGGCCACCGGGGAGGCGGTCCAGTCCCAGCGGGTGCGCGGCACGCCGATCTCCGAGCGGTTGCCCGAGCGCACGATCGCCTTCATCCAGGCGTTGTCGCTCTGGGTCCAGCTCTCGTCGATCTTGAGGAACGTCTCGATCGTGTAGCCGCCGGCGAGGGCGGCGGTGTTGACCGGGGCGTCCGGACGCGTCGTCAGGTAGCTGTACCGGTCGGTCTGCTTGCTCGCGTTGGAGAAGCAGACCGCCGCGCCGTCGGAGGAGAACGGGTTGGCGTCGTCGGTGAACCGGACGTCGCCCAGCTGGGCCGTGGGCGAGCCGGACTGCGCGATCGGCACCCGCGTCAGGTTGTTCCGGTTGTTGCCGGCGACGTCGCGGATGACGCCGCCCTGGGCCACCACGCCGTTGCGCCCGTTCATCCGCCAGTGGGCCAGGGTGCCCTCCACGACCGGGTAGTCGGTCGTGGAACCGGGCAGCGAGGTGGTGATCGGGTCCGGGGCGACGAAGCCGTCGAGCAGGATGTCGCGCGCCGCCTGGGTCAGCGAGGGCTCGTCGGCGGAGCCGGCGGTGAACGCGGGGTTGAACCCGCCGAACCGCTCCGAGAAGTCGATGTCGATGGTGAACTGCTGGTTCGGGCCCTCGAGGAACGCCTGGTCGTAGGCGGTCAGCTTCTCCGCCGGCTTGGCGACCACCCACGGCGAACCGGTCTGCGCCGTGATCGTGTCGTTGGTGAGGTCGAACTCGAACAGGCCCAGGTAGCCGTTCCCACCCTCGTAGGCCATCTGGTAGTCCATCAGGACCTGGGTCACCGCGTGCCCGAAGTCGTTCTGCTTGACCAGCTGCGTCGCGCCGTGGAAGTGGCCGTTCAGCGTCATGAAGACCTGGTCGTTGCTCTTGATGAGCTGGTTCCACAGCCGCAGGCCGTGGTCGGTCTCCTGCGGGGAGACCCCGTCGTCCTGGACGGCGATGATGTCGTGCGAGGTGAGGATGACCGGCACGGTCGGGTGCGCGTCGATCACCTCGTTCGCCCACCGGAGGGTGGCGTCCGAGGCGCGCCAGGACAGCGCCAGGACCATGAACTGCTGCCCCTCGGCCTCGAAGACGTGGTACTGGTTCATCCCCGTCGGGTCGCTGCCGCCGTAGGTCGACTGCTCGGCGGCGCGGTCGGGGCCGAACCAGCGGAGGAAGGGCTCGGCAGCCAGGTCGTACTGGTCGTCGTACCAGTTGCTCGCGGAGTTCCGGACGTCGTGGTTGCCGGCGAGGATCGAGTAGGGCAGATCGGCGTCGTCCAGGGTCTGCATCGCGGCGTCGGCGACGCGCCACTCACCCTCGGTGTTCACCTGGTCCACCACGTCGCCCAGGTGCGCGACGAACGGGATGTTCAGCTCGTCGGCGTGCTCGGCCAGCCAGCGGGTCTGGGCGGCGAAGGGGTTGTTCCCCTCGCCGTAGCGGTCGGGCCGCTCGAACTCGGACTTCGCGTAGCGGGAGTAGAACTGCGTGTCCGGCAGCACGGGGAAGGTGAACCGGGAGGCCGGCTCGACGGCCTGCGCACCCGTCTCCGGTGCCGCCTCGGCCGGCGCGGCGGTGGCCAGCCCACCCGCGGTGACCAGGGCCGCCGCGGTGGTGACCACCCCCAGGCCGGCCACGGCGCGCAGCCGTGACCTCCGTCCGGGTCCGTCCGCGCGGGGCGCGGGCCGTGAGCTGAGCAGGAGCATGGGTGCTGTCCTCCGACTGGCGTGGGTGCTGGTGGGTGGTCCCACCGCGCACGACGCTGTCGAGCGGCTGTGGCCGGCTGGTGTCGCAACTGTGTACGGCACGCCAGGCCGACGTGAAGGTGTAGTCACTCCACGTTTCGATCCTGATCAGGGTCGTTGGCCCCGCCCGGCACGCGCCCGGCGGGGCCGGCGCTCAGCCCAGGCCGAGGGAGCGGGCGATGAGCATGCGCTGCACCTCGCTGGTGCCCTCACCGATCTCCAGGATCTTGGCGTCCCGGTAGAACCGGCCGACCGGGAACTCGGTCATGAAGCCGTAGCCGCCGTGCACCTGGGCGGCGTAGCGGGCGTTCTCCATCGCCATCTCCGAGCTGTACAGCTTGGCGATCGAGGCCTCCCGCTTGAACGGCTCGCCGCGCAGCATCTTCTCCGCCGCCCGGTAGTAGGCCAGCCGCGCGGTGGAGGCCCGCACCTCCATGTCGGCGATCATGAACTGCACCGCCTGGTTGCGGCCGATGGTCTGCCCGAACGCCTCCCGCTCACCGGCGTACTTCACCGACTCGTCCACGCACCCCTGCGCCAGCCCGACGGCGAGCGCGGAGATGGCGATCCGCCCTTCGTCCAGGATCGACAGGAACTGCGCGTAGCCCCGGCCGCGCTCCCCCACCAGGTTCTCCACCGGGACCCGGACGTCGTCGAAGGCCAGCTCCCGGGTGTCCGAGGCGTTCCAGCCGACCTTGGCGTAGCGCTTGCCCACGGTGAACCCCGGGGTGTTCGACGGCACGATGATCGTGGAGATCTCCTTGCCGCCGTCGGGCTTCGTACCGGTGACCGCGGTGACGGTGACCAGGTCGGTGATGTCGGTGCCGGCGTTGGTGATGAACGCCTTCGAGCCGTTGACCACCCACTCGCCGTCCTCGAGCCGGGCGGTCGTCCGGGTGGCCCCGGCGTCGGAGCCGCCGCCGGGCTCGGTCAGCCCGAAGGCGCCCAGCGCCTCACCGGCGCACAGCCGGGGCAGCCACTGCTGCTTCTGCTCCTCGGTGCCGAACCGGTAGATCGGCATCGCCCCCAGCGACACCCCGGCCTCCAGGGTGATGGCCACCGAGCTGTCGACCCGGGCCAGCTCCTCCAGGGCGACGCAGAGGGTGAAGTAGTCACCACCCGAGCCGCCGTACTCCTCGGGGAAGGGCAGCCCGAACAGCCCCAGCTCGCCCATCTGCCGGACGATGTCGGTCGGGAACTCGTCGCGCTCGTAGAACCCGCCGATCTGCGGGGCGATGACCTCCACGGCGAACTCGCGGACCACCTTCCGCAGCGCCTCGGTCTCCTCGTCGAGCCGGTAGTCCAGCACTGTCACTCCCCCTCGCCGGGCGCCGGTGGGGTCACCACGGCCACCCGCTCGTCCAGCCGGACCGAGTGGCCGGCCGTCACCGCGAGCTCGGTGACCGTCCCCGCGACCGGGGCGGTCAGCACGTGCTCCATCTTCATCGCCTCGACGACCAGCAGCGGGGTCCCCGCGGCCACCTCGTCCCCGAGGGACACCTGCACCAGCGTCACGGTCCCCGGCATCGGGGAGGTGACGGCACCGTCGGCGCCGGCAGCCACCCCGGTCGGGGCGAGCCGCTCGTGCTCGCGCAGCGCGGCCACGTGGCCGTCCACGGCCAGCCAGACCGTGCCGCCGGCGTGCACCACGGTGTAGCGGGTGGTGACGCCGTCCAGCGTCACGCCCAGCTCGCCGCCGTGCCGCTCGACGCGGGCGGGCACCGGTGCGCCGTCCCCGACGGCGACCTCCGCGGCGTCGGAGCGGCCGCGGACCCGCACGGTGACCGGGTCACCGCCCGGCGCCTGCAGCCGGCGGACCGTCCAGGCCGGCTCGCCCAGCCGCCAGCCGGAGGTGTCCTGCCACGGGTCGACCCGCGCTCCCACCGGCTCGGACTCCAGCAGCAGGGCCAGGCCGGCCACCGCGTAGACGTGCGGCGGGGGCGGCTGCAGCTGGGTGAGCGCCTCACCGCGACGCTCGATCAGGCCGGTGTCCAGCCGGCCGGCGACCACGTCGGGGTCGTTCAGCAGGTCACGCAGGAAGGTGGTGTTGGTGACCACGCCCAGGACGGCGGTGTCGCCGAGCGCGGTGACCAGCCGGGCCCGGGCGGTCTCCCGGTCGTGGCCCCAGGCGATCACCTTGGCCAGCATCGGGTCGTAGTCGGCGCCGACGACGCCGCCCACCCGCAGCGAGCTGTCCACCCGGACGCCGGGACCGGACGGCTCGAGCAGCCCCACGACCTCGCCGGTCTGCGGCAGGAAGCCGCGGGCCGGGTCCTCGGCGTACACCCGGGCCTCGATCGCGTGCCCGTCGAGGCTGATGTCGTCCTGGTCGACCGGCAGCCGCTCACCGGCGGCGACCCGCAGCTGCACCTCCACCAGGTCCAGGCCGGTGACGGCCTCGGTGACCGGGTGCTCCACCTGCAGGCGGGTGTTCATCTCCAGGAAGAAGAAGTCGCCCGGCGAGTCGGCGTCGACGATGAACTCCACCGTGCCGGCGCCGGTGTAGCCGACCGCCCGGGCCGCGTCGACGGCGGCGCTGCCCATCGCCGCCCGGGAGGCCGCGCTCAGCAGCGGGGACGGCGCCTCCTCGATCACCTTCTGGTGCCGGCGCTGCAGGCTGCACTCCCGCTCGCCGAGGTGGACGACGTTGCCGTGGGTGTCGCCGAACACCTGCACCTCGATGTGCCGGGAGTGGCCGAGGTACCGCTCGACCAGCAGGGTGTCGTCGCCGAAGGAGCTGCGCGCCTCGCGCCGGGCGGCGGCGATCTGCCCGGCCAGCTCGGCCGGGCCGCGCACCACCCGCATGCCCTTGCCGCCGCCACCGGCGCTGGGCTTGAGCAGCACCGGGAAGCCGACCTCGACCGCGGCCCGGGCGACCGCGTCGTCGTCCATGCCGGGCTCGGTGCGGCCGGGCACGACCGGCACCCCGGCGGCGGCGACGGTCTGCTTGGCCCGGATCTTGTCGCCCATCGCCTCGATGGCGGCGACCGGCGGGCCGATGAAGACGATCCCGGCGGCGGCGCAGGCCCGGGCGAAGTCGACGTTCTCGGAGAGGAACCCGTAGCCGGGGTGCACGGCCTGGGCGCCGGTGCGGCGGGCGGCGTCCAGCACGCGGTCGATCGACAGGTAGCTCTGCGCGGCCGGCGCCGGGCCGATCGGGACGGCGACGTCGGCCAGCCGGGTGTGCAGCGCACCGGCGTCGGCGTCGCTGTGCACGGCGACCGAGCGGATGCCCATCGCCTTCAGCGTCCGGATGACCCGGACGGCGATCTCGCCACGGTTGGCGACCAGGACGGTGTCGAACACCCCTCAGCACCCCCCACCGACGGCGAGCGCACGCTTGTTCGCGCGAAACCGCGCGCGCGTGTTCGCGCGAGACCGCGCGCGCGTGTTCGCGCGAGACCGCGCGTGCTCTCGCGCGGACGAGCGCAAGGGTGCCGGGTCAGGCTGCCTTGGCGTCGACCTTGACCAGGCGGCGCTTCTTGACCGTGTAGCCGGGCGGGAGGGTGCCCTCGGCGAGCGCACGCAGCGGGCACCGGCCGCAGCGGGGCTTGTCGACGCAACACTTCTTCTTGGGCATCTTGGCCGACTTCCCCACGAGGTGAGGTTAGCCATGCCTTCCCCGGCCGTCCACGCGGCGGGCGTGTCGCCGACTACGGTGCGGAGGACGTCACCCAGCGACCCACGGGAGCCACGATGGCCGCCGAGCCCTTCATCGACCTGCTCAACGCCCAGATCGGCCACGAGTTCGCCGCCCACCAGCAGTACGTGGCGATCGCCATCTACTTCGACGACCTGACCATGCCGCAGACCGCGCAGCTCTTCTTCGACCAGGCCGCCGAGGAGCGGAACCACGCGATGATGATGGTCCGCTACCTGCTCGACGCCGACGCCCCGGTGCAGATCCCCGGCATCGCGGCGCCGATCAACCAGTTCGCCGACGTGGTCGCCCCCGTCGCCCTGGCCCTCGAGCAGGAGAAGCGGGTCACCGAGCAGATCAACCAGCTCACCGCGGTCGCCCGGGCGCACAACGACTTCGCCTCCGACCAGTTCATGCAGTGGTTCATCAAGGAGCAGGTCGAGGAGGTCAGCAAGATGAGCGACCTGCTCGCCGTCGTCAAGCGCTCCACCCACGACCTGGAGACGATCGAGGACTACGTGCTGCGCGAGGTCAAGCCCGAGGGCGCCGACCCGACGGCCCCCGCCATCGCCGGCGCCGCCGACTGACCCGCCCGTCCGGCCATGTTCGCCAACATGGCCGGACACGGGGGCCTCACATCCGGAAGACGCCATAGCCGACCTCCTCGAGCGGGGCGTTGGCGCACGCGGAGAGCGCGAGCCCGAGCACGGTGCGGGTCTGGGCCGGGTCGATCACGCCGTCGTCCCAGAGCCGCGCCGTGGCGTGGAACGGGTGGCCTTGCTCCTCGTACTGGGCCCGGATCGGCGCCTTGAACGCCTCCTCGTCCTCGGCGCTCCAGTCGTCGCCCAGCCGCTCGCGGCGCACCGTCGCCAGCACGGAGGCCGCCTGCTCCCCGCCCATGACGGAGATGCGGGCGTTGGGCCAGGTGAACAGGAAGCGGGGCGAGTACGCCCGGCCGCACATCGAGTAGTTGCCGGCGCCGAACGAGCCGCCGATGACCACGGTCAGCTTGGGCACCCGGGCGCAGGCGACGGCGGTGACCATCTTGGCGCCGTGCTTGGCGATGCCACCGGCCTCGTAGTCGCGGCCGACCATGAAGCCGGAGATGTTCTGCAGGAAGAGCAGCGGGACCTTCCGGCGGTCGCACAGCTCGATGAAGTGCGCGCCCTTGAGCGCGGACTCGGCGAACAACACGCCGTTGTTGGCGATGATCCCGACCGGGTGGCCGTGCAGCCGGGCGAAGCCGGTGACCAGGGTCTGCCCGTACAGCGGCTTGAACTCGGCGAACCGGCTGCCGTCGACCAGCCGGGCGATCACCTCGCGGACGTCGTAGGGCGTGCGGGTGTCGACCGGGACGACGTCGTACAGGCTCTCCGCCGGGTGCAGCGGCTCCTCGACCGGCTCGACGTCCCAGGGCCTGGGCTCGCGCGGGCCCAGGGTGCCGACGATCTGCCGGACGACCTGCAGCGCGTGCGCGTCGTCCTCGGCGAGGTGGTCGGTGACGCCGCTGACCCGGGAGTGCAGGTCGCCGCCACCGAGCTCCTCGGCGCTGACCTCCTCGCCGGTCGCCGCCTTCACCAGCGGCGGGCCGCCCAGGAAGATCGTGCCCTGCCCGCGGACGATGACCGCCTCGTCGCTCATCGCCGGCACGTACGCGCCACCGGCGGTGCACGAGCCGAGGACGGCGGCGATCTGCGGGATGCCGGCCTTGGAGAGGTTGGCCTGGTTGAAGAAGATCCGGCCGAAGTGGTCGCGGTCGGGGAAGACCTCGTCCTGCAGCGGCAGGAACGCCCCGCCGGAGTCGACCAGGTAGACGCAGGGCAGCCGGCTCTGGGCCGCCACCTCCTGGGCCCGCAGGTGCTTCTTCACCGTCATCGGGTAGTAGGTGCCGCCCTTGACGGTGGCGTCGTTGGCGACGACGACGACCTCCCGGCCGGCGACCCGGCCGATGCCGGTGATGATCCCGGCGGCCGGGGCCTCGTCGTCGTAGAGGCCGTGCGCGGCCAGCGGGGAGAGCTCCAGGAAGGGGCTGCCCGGGTCGAGCAGTGCGTCGACCCGCTCGCGGGGCAGCAGCTTGCCGCGCTCGACGTGCCGTTGCCGGGCCCGCTCACCACCACCCTGGGCCACCCGGGCCAGCTCGGCGGCCAGCTCCGCGGCCAGCGCCGCGTGGTGTGCGGCGTTGCGGGCAGCCGCCGACGGGTCGGTCGGCGGAGCGCTGGGGAGCACCGGTGCGTCCACGGAGTGAGGTTAACCACGGTTCACGCTGCCGGTCCATGGTCGGTCGCGATTAACCTCGCGGGGTGAGGTCGGAGCCGGACAGTGCGCTGCACAGCGACGTGGCGAACCCCTCCCGCCGCGAGCAGATCCTGCGCGCGGCCGCCCAGCTGTTCGCCGAGCGCGGCTCCCGGGCGGTCGGGGTGGACGACGTCGGCGCGGCCGTGGGCGTCACCGGGCCGGCGATCTACCGCCACTTCGCCAGCAAGGACGCGATGCTGGCCGAGATGCTGCTGCGGATCAGCGAGCGGCTGCTGGCCGGCGGCACCGAGCGGATCGCGTCGGCCGGCGACGACCCGGCCGACCAGCTGCGCGCCCTGGTCGACTTCCAGGTGGACTTCGCCCTGGACAACCCGGCGCTGATCACCGTGCAGGACCGCGACCTGGGAGCCCTCAGCGACCCGGATGCCCGCCGGGTGCGGCAGCTGCAACGCCGCTACGTCGAGGAGTGGGTGGCCGTGCTGGCCCGGCTGCACCCGGAGGCTTCCACCGCCGCCGTCCGGGCCCGGGCGCACGCCGTCTTCGGGCTGATCAACTCCACCCCGCACAGCGCCGGCCGGCTGTCCCGCCCGGCGACGGCCGCCCTGCTCGCCGACATGGCCCTCGCCGCCGCGACCGCCTGAGGAAGGACCCCACTGCCCCCCACCACTCGCGAGCTCGCGGCGGGCCCCTGCAGCGGGGCCGTCAGTCGCTGGTGGTGGTGGTGGCGGTGGGCAGCGACAGGGCCGAGCTGGCCAGGGCGTCGAGGGCGGACGTCGGGCCCGCCTCACCGGTCCAGGAGGTCTCCACGATGGTCACGGTGGTGTCCTGCTGGCCGCTGGCGTACTGGGCTCGGGACAGCGCGGTCGGGCCGCCGTCCCAGCTCACGCCCTCCCGGAGCAGGTCGCTGACGTTGCCGCTGCCGTTGGTGTCGGCGAGCGAGCGCAGCGCCTGGGCACTGGCGGCGTCGGGCATGGTCACCCGGGACAGCGAGACGACCGCGGGCTGGCCGCCGGCCTCCGCCGACCAGAGCGAGCGGTCAAGCCCGGCGCAGTCGGTGCGCTCGAAGAAGCCGGCGACCGCGCCGTAGGCGTGCTCCTGGCAGGTCGCGTCGACCTGGGTGGCCTGCAGGGTGAAGGGCACCCCGTTCACCACCTCGGTGCTCCCCACGGCCGGGCCGGCCGGGGTCGCGTCCTCGGCCGGGGCGCTGTTGCTGCTGCTGCCGGGGTCGGCGTCGGCGGTGCCGCCGTCGTCGCCGGCGAACGAGCGGACGCCGACCACGACGAGGACCGCGACCAGCACCAGGCCTGCCACGACCAGCGCGAGCACCCGCCCGCGACCGGTCCGCTCCCCGGCGTGCTCCGCGGCGCTGCTGCCCCGCGGCCCCGCGGCGACGGCGGACCGGCGCGGCTGCAGTTCGGGAGGGAGCTCGCGTCGCGGTGCCGGCGCGGCGTCGGGCGGGCCGCCGAGCAACCCGCCGAGACCACCGCCGGTGTCCTCCGCCGACGGCCGCGCTCGGTGCGGAGCGGCCGCCGGCGGTTCGGGGACGAGCGCCTGCGTGTCGCCGGCCCGCGCCGTCGGGAACACCGTGCTGCGCGGCTCGCCGGCTCCGGCGACCGGTCGGACCGTGGGGAGACCGGTGGCCACCGGCACCGCGGGCAGGCGGCCGGCCGGCTCCTGGGTCTCGGCCCGCTCCACCGCCTGGTCCGGTCCGGGGACGTGGGCAGGTCCGGATGCCTGGTCCGGTCCGGGGACGTGGGCAGGTCCGGGTGCCTGAGCAGGGACGGACGTCTGGGCAGGGATGGCTGCGTGGGCAGGGACGGATGCGGTGGCAGGGACGGATGCCTGGGGCCCGACCGGCCCCTGCGCCACGGCGTGCCCGTAGGCCTGTTCCTGCTCCTGCGCCTGCACGGCTGCGGCCGCCACCCGGGCCGCGGCCGCCGGGTCCACCAGCGGCACGCCGGGCGCCTGCCGCGGCAGCTCGGTCGCGGTCGCCGGCGCCGGCGCGACGGCGGGCGCCGCGCCGGTGGACGGTGCGGTGAGGCGGCTGGGTGAGGCGTTCAGCGCCGCGGGGGTCAGCAGGTCCGGCCGGCGGAGCACGTAGGGCGAGTACGGGAAGCCCTCGCCGTTGAGCTCCTCGACCGAGGGGGTGCGCCCACCCACGCCGAGTGCCTCGACCGCCGCCCGGACGTCGGCCGTCGTCCAGAGCCGGGGGTTGTCGGTGCCGGCGTGCCGGCTGGCCCGGGCCACGCCGAGCAGCAGCGAGCGCGGGTCGAGCACCGCCACCTGGTCGCCCTCGCCGAGGTCGCCGTCGGCGGGCACCAGCCCGGTGACCGCGCCGGTGAGCACGGTCAGCCGGGCGACCCGCCCCGGCTCCAGACCGGCCTTGCGCAGGGTGACCGCCACGTGCATGCCGGCCCGCATCAGCCCGTCCAGCGGGGTCGAGCCGCCACCGGCCAGCTGCAGGACGTCGCCGGGCCCGTCGCCGGAGCCGATCGTCCAGGCTCCCTCCGGGGTCGCGGTGACCACGCCCGACTGACGCTCGACCTCGACGACCCGGACGACGGCGACACCCTCGGGGACGAAGAGCACGGCGTCGGACTGCCGCCGCTGCATCGGGCCCTCGACGATGGGCAGCGCGGCCATCAGGGCGCCGCGCACGCCACCGCCGGTGTCCCAGCCGGCCAGCTCGGCGAAGAACGCACGCTCGGCAGCCGTCTGGGACGGCGTCGGCGTGAGGATCAGCACGGGCTCTCCAGGGGCAGGCGGCGGATCGCGGCGGGAGGGCGTCGACCGCGGCGGGCCGCGGCAGCGCGGCGGCGGACCCGCTCGACGTTACGTCATCGACCGGCCCGTCCCGGGTTCACCGCGAGGACGCGCCGCCGCCCACCAGGAGTCCCGGCGTGTCCCCCGGCTGTTCCCGCCCGGGCTCGTCCGCCGCCTGCCAGCGGGCGAACGCGGCGGTGCCGGTCACCCGGTCGAGCCCGGCCCACAGCGCGGCGAAGCCGACGGCGATGACCGGCAGCGCGGCCCAGTTCCACGGCGGGATGTCGCCGACCGCCGACTGCGCCAGGGCGGCGGCGACCACTCCCCCGGCAGCCAGCGGGCCGGCCAGCCAGCCGGGCACCCGCCGGGTGACGGCCAGGTCGACCAGCACCGCCCCGGCCAGCAGCATCACCGGCACCACCGAGGGCGGGAAGCCCGTGGCGGTGAGCAGCCCCCCGGTGACCAGGCGGTAGGCGAGGTACGCCCCGGCGATGACGGTGGCGGTCCAGCGCAGCCCGACGGTCCGGCGGGCGACCACCAGGGCGAGCAGGCCCGCGCAGATCAGCCACGCCGGGTGCACCCAGGAGGGCACCGGCAGCATGAACTGGGTCGGGGTCTGCCCCTGGGAGGCGGCGAAGTCCAGCAGCGAGGGCTCGGCGGTGGTCCGCCCGGCCCGGTAGTCGGCCAGGGCCAGCACGCCGTACTCCTGGTGCTGGTTGGGGAACAGCACGTTCTCCACGAAGAACAGCCACAGCCCCAGGGAGACCAGGTCCCGCAGGCGGCCCGGCGCGGCGTAGAGCCACCAGCCGCGGATCGCGCCGGCCAGCATGATCGCCGTCCCCAGGTAGAGCAGCGCGTGGCTGGGGCTCCAGCTGGTGATGTCCAGGCCGTTGATGCGGTGGTTGAGCAGGTCGACCGGGATGGCCACCAGGAACGTGGTGATGCCGGCCTGCATCAGCCGCAGCGCCCGCCGGTCGACCCCGTGACCGCTGTAGCTGTGGAAGACGACGAGGGCGACGACCAGCGCCGTCCCGGCGGAGTTGAGCAGGTGGGGCGGGGCGAGGTCGTCGCGCAGCCACTTGAAGTGCCAGGACACGTCCCAGGAGGAGCCGAGCATCTTGAGCCCGAAGGCGACCAGCCAGGCCGTGTAGATCCAGCGCAGCTCGTCGGAGCTGGTCGACCGCCCGGGGCGGCCCGGCGTCATGTAGGCCTGCCACAGCCAGCGCAGCAGCGCGACCGGGTGCCGGAGACCGGCACCGAGGGAGGACGGCGCCGGTGCGACCGCACCGGCAGGCGGCGCGAGGGGCGTGCTGGAGGACACGAGCGACTCCGCGGGGTCGGTGCAGGAGGCCTGAGCGTAAGGGCGCGGACCACCCGTCCGGGCGACTTCCGAGACGCGACCGGCGGTTCTGGGGCAGGTGGGACGGGTGAGCCGCGCCCGGGTGCGTAGGGTCGCCCGCGTGGCGGACAGCGCAGCGAACAACCTGGTCTGGATCGACTGTGAGATGACCGGTCTGGACCTCTCCAGCGACAAGCTCATCGAGGTCGCGGTGGTGGTCACCGACTCCCAGCTCAACGTCCTGGACCCCGGCCTCGACGTGATCATCCACGCCGAGGACGCCGACCTGGCCAGGATGGCCGGCGTGGTGACCGAGATGCACGCCCGGTCCGGCCTCACCGAGGAGGTGCGCGCCTCGACGGTGACCCTCGAGGAGGCGCAGGCCATGGTGCTGGCCTACGTGAAGCGGTTCGTGCCCGAGCGGCGCACCGCCCCGCTGTGCGGCAACTCGATCGGCACCGACCGGGGCTTCCTGGCCCGGGACATGCCCGAGCTCGACGACCACCTGCACTACCGGATGATCGACGTCTCCTCGATCAAGGAGCTCGCCCGCCGCTGGTTCCCGCGCGTCTACTTCGCCCAGCCGCCCAAGGGGCTGGCCCACCGGGCGCTGGCCGACATCCTCGAGTCGATCCGCGAGCTGGCCTACTACCGGCAGACGCTCTTCGTGTCCGCTCCCGGCCCCAGCAGCGACCAGGCGCAGGCCGCGTCGGCCGAGGTCGTGGCGGCTTTCGCCCCGGTGCTCGAGGCCGGCGCGGCAGGCGCCGGAACGGTCACCACCCCGGCCTCGTCGGAGGGCTGAGGGTCTCCGGTATCGTATGCTCGTCCACTGGGCCGGCTCTCGCCAGCCGCCCGGTGTGCATGGTGGGTGTAGCTCAGCTGGTAGAGCGCCAGGTTGTGATCCTGGATGTCGCGGGTTCAAGTCCCGTCACTCACCCCACCACGAGGCCCTGGTCAGTTCGCTGGCCAGGGCCTCGCTCGTCGGGCTCGGCTCGGCACCCTCGCGCCCGGCCACCCTCGCGCCCGACCCGCCGATGGCGCGGGGCCCGGCGTCCTCACCGGTCCGGTTGACGCGCACTCCCATCCACCTGGCCCAGTGGGTGCGAACACCGAGCATGACGGCGGCCAGCACAGGTGGCCGAGCCCGCGATCGAGCTGAGGTGGCTGCTGTGCGCGAACGGGACCCGGAGAGCCGGAAGCGGCTCCTGCTGGACGCTGCCCTGACCGAGTTCGCCGCCCGGGGCCTGGCCGGCGCCCGCATCGAGCGGATCGCCGCCGGAGCCCGGTGCAGCGCCGGCCTGGTCTACGCGCACTTCGGCAGCAAGGACGCGCTGTTCGACGCGGTGCTCGCCGACGCCGTGGACCGGACGCTGCACCAGGTGCCCGTCGTGGCCGACGACCTGCCCGGGTACGCGGCCCGCCTCTACGACGTGACCGCCGCCGCGCCGGACGTCGAACGGCTGCTCGCCTGGCACCGCCTGGAGCGGGAGCCGCAGTCACCGTGCCTGCCCGCGGTCACCGAGGCGACGCGGGCGACCGTGGATGCCGTCGCCGCCGCGCAACGGGCCGGGGCCGTGCCCGACCGGTTCGACGCCCCGGAGCTCGTCCTCGCCGTGCAGACGATCGCCCGGATGTGGATCACCCCGCCGGTCGGCGTCCTGCCCGCGGCCATCGTCACCGAGGACCACGGCCACCGCCGCCGCGCCGTGCACGCCGCCGTGTCGGCACTGCTCGCCGCCTGAGCGGCACGCCGTGTACCCCGCCACCCGGCAGGGCAGGTGCCAGGCGTGCCCTTCGACTCCCCCGACCTGACCGTCCGCCGGGTCACCGACCAGTCCTGGGAGGTCCTCGAGCCGCTGACCTACCGCGGGCGCCGGGACACCTTCGTCGTCCCGGCCGGCTTCCGCACCGACTTCGCCTCCGTGCCGCGGGTCGCGGTGTGGCTCTTCCCCCGGTTCGGCCGGTACACGCTGGCCGCGGTGCTGCACGACTGGCTGACCGACGTGGGCATCGCCGCCGGGGCGGTCTCCGCCCGGGACGCCGACGGCGTCTTCCGCCGGGTCATGCGCGAGCTCGGGGTCCCGCCGGTGCGCCGCTGGCTGATGTGGTGCGGGGTGCGCTGGGCCGCGCTCGCCAACCCGGTGCGCCGGCCCGGCTGGTGGCTCGACGCCCCGCGGCTGCTGGGCCTGTCGGTGCTGGCCGCGCCGCTCGTCGTCCCACCGGCTGCGGTGATCGCGGTGGCCCTGGCCGGCTACACCGCCGTCGAGGCCCTGGTCAGCCGGCTCGTCGCGGGCGAGGGAGGCCGACAGGACCGGGGGCTGCGGCTCTGAGACGCACGAGAGGCCGCGACCCGGCGTGGGTCGCGGCCTCTCGTGCTGGGCCGATCAGGACAGCGCGCTGCCGGCCGTCCACTCGTCCCACGGGATGGCCCAGTCGTAGATGTCGCCGTCGGCGGCGGTCAGCGTGCCCCCGATGGAGTTGACCACCTCGACCACGTCACCGGGCTGGGAGAAGTCGTAGAACCACCGGGCGTTCTCGGTGGAGAGGTTGATGCAGCCGTGGCTCACGTTCGCCGAGCCCTGGTCGGCCACCGACCACGGGGCGGCGTGCACGAACTCACCGTTGTTGGAGATGCGCGTCGCGTACTCGACGTCGGTGCGGTACCCGCCGGGGGCGTCGACGGCCAGGCCGAACGTCGAGGAGTCCATGGTGATGTCGGCGAACTTCTCCAGCACAACGTGCGCCCCGTTGTGGGTGGGGTTCTCCGAGCTGCCGGCGCTCATCGGCCAGCTCTGCACCAGCTGGTCACCGTCGTAGACGGTCAGCGTGTGCGCGGCGGCGTCGGCGACGCTGACGTGCTTCTCCCCCACGGAGAAGGACACGGTGCGGTCCTTCTCGCCCCACACACCCTCACCGAAGTCGACGCCGTAGAGGTCGGCCTCCAGCGTGACCTCCGAGTTCGCCGGCCAGTAGGTGGACGGGCGGAAGTGCACCTCGTCGTCGCGCACCCAGTTCCACACGCCGTCGGTCGGGACGGAGGAGGTCACCAGCAGGTGGCTCTCGACGGCGGCCTTGTCGGCCACCGGCTCGTCGAAGAAGACCCGGATGGGCATCCCCACGCCGACGGTCGTGCCGTCCAGCGGCCCGATGCCCGGGGTGGAGAGCGTGCCCGGGGTGACGGTGGTGAAGGTCGACTCGGCGGTGGCCTCGTCGTCGGTCTCGTTCGTCGCGGTGGCGGTGACCGTGTAGCTGGTGCCGTAGGCGAGGTCGGCCTCCGGCGTCCAGACGGACGCGTCTCCCTCGCCAGCCGCCACGCTGCCGGGCACCGCGGCGCCCGTGCCGTCGACGACGGTGACGTCGCCGAGCTCACCGCCGGTGACCGTCACCTCCAGCGGGGTCGTGGGCGACACGTCGACCGCCTCGTCGGCCAGGCTCAGCGCCAGCTCCGCCGGCGGCGCCGACGACGGTGCCGCCGCCTCGCCCCCGTCGTCGGACGACGACCCCGAGCAGCCCGCGAGCAGCGCGAGCAGGACGGCGATGAGCACTGCGGCGATCCGTCTCGCCTGGTGCGACCCCACGAAGACCCTGCCTCCTGTACCGGCGCGCACCCGACCCGGGACCCTCCCGGTGGATGCGCCGCACTCCAGTGAACACGCTCCCGCCGACGGTTGGGTGTGTCCGAGGACATGTCGCGATGTCCGGCCCCGCCTCATCGCGGCGCCGGATCGGCGTGTAGAGTCCTCTCCTGTTGCCCGGTCGTGCCGAGCGACACGCGCCATTAGCTCAATTGGCAGAGCAGCTGACTCTTAATCAGCGGGTTCGGGGTTCGAGTCCCTGATGGCGCACCACGATCGACCAGCGGCTCCGTCCTCCGGGACGGGGCCGCTTCGTCGTTCTCGGGCCCGGTGGGCGCGACGGTCAGGTGGGCAGCGCGCCGGTCAGGGCGACGTGCTCGGCGACGTGCCGCAGCTTGCGGTTCTGCCGTTGGCTCGTGTCGGTGAGCAGCTCGAACGCGGCCGCCTCGCTGAGCCCCCGCTGCGCCATCAGGATGCCCATCGCCATGCCGATGACCCGGGCGGTCTTCAGGGCGATCTCCAGGTTCTCCACCTGCACCAGGGCCGCCTCGGTCTCCCGCCGCGAGAGCGCCGTCTCGGCCCGGGACAGCGCCGTCTCGCTGCGTGCCACCGCGGTCTCCGAGCGGGACACCTGGGTCTCCGCCCGCGAGACCGCCAGCTCCTCGACCGTCTGCGCCAGGCGCGCCTCGATGGTCTCGTCCGGGTCAGCCACGGCACGCGCCCACGCGGCCGATCCTGGCACGGATGTGGCGAGGGGCGCGAGATCGCTCCACGCTCGTCGGGCCTGGTGCCCTGCCTCGTCCGTGCAGTCGGACGCCGCGGCGGCCCTGGGCTCCCCCGGGTCGAGACGGCGGCCCGGTGGAGCCGACCTCCGAGGGAGCTCGAGGGATCGCGCCGCCCTCCAGGGACAGCGGGGACGGCGCGACCGTCCGGTGTTCGCACCGAGCGGTGCCGCCGGATGGGTGTGCGCCGCGACTCGGGCGGCGAGTCGCCCTCGGCCTGACCGGCACCCCGGCGAGAGGGCAGGATCGCGGCCATGAGCGAACCGCAGCGCCGCGAGTCGGGACTGGTCACCGAGACCCGGGGGCACGTCCGCGTGCTCACCCTGGACCGGCCGGAGCGCCGCAACGCGCTCTCCGGCGCCCTGCAGGCCGACCTGGTCGAGGAGCTGCTGGCCTGCGGCGAGGATGCCGACGTCCGGGCGATCGTGCTGACCGGCAACGGGCCGGCGTTCTGCGCGGGCTTCGACCTCAAGGAGATCCGGGAGGCCGACCAGCGCGGTGAGCCCTTCCGGCCGCCGATGAGCCGGCCGGGCCGCAACCTCTTCGAGGTGCTCGGTGAGACGTACGTGCCGGTGATCGCCGCGCTCGGCGGGCACGCGGTCGCCGGCGGCTTCGAGCTGGCCCTGGCCTGCGACCTCCGGGTGGCCGCTCCCGGCATCAAGCTCGGTCTGCCGGAGGCGACGATCAGCATGGGCGCCAACTACGGCTCGGTCGTGCTGCCCAAGCGCATCCCGATGGGGATCGCCCTGGAGATGCTGCTCACCGGCGAGTACGTGACCAGCGAGGACGCCGCCCGCTGGGGTCTGGTCAACCGCGTCGTCCCGGCGGAGGAGGTGCTGCCGACCGCGCTGGCGCTGGCCGAGCGGATCGCGGCGAACGCGCCGCTGTCGGTGCGGCGGATGAAGGAGACCGCGGTCAAGGGCGTGGAGCTGCCGCTGTCGACGGCGCTGCGGCTGGACGTCGGCCCGAACCCCTACCTCAGCGACGACCGCCGCGAGGGCATCGCCGCCTACCTGGAGAAGCGGGCGCCACGCTGGTCCGGGCGCTGAGGGACAGTGGAGGGGTGACCGCACCGTCTGACTCCCCCGCCGACACCGGCGCCCGCCGCGCCGCCGAGTACCTGCAGCTGCTCGCCGACGGGCGCACCGACGACGCCGAGGCCCTGCTCGCCGACCTGTCCGACCCCCGGGAGCTGGCCTTCATCGGGGCCGCCCTGACCACCACCGCCCGCCGCACCGGCCGCACGCTGCCCACGGCGATGCGGGCGCAGTCCAGCAGCCGGCAGGTGCTGCTGGGTCAGCTGCGCGACGCGAACCGCCGCGACGTCGACGGGCTGCGCTCGTGGCTGCGGGCGGCCGCCGAGGAGGTCCGCACGGTCCAGCGGCTCGCCGAGACGGTGCGGGAGCGGCTGGGCGACCAGGCCGCCGGCTGAGCGCGGCTCAGCCGGCGGTGCGCAGGGCGCGCGGCAGGGTGACCGCCAGCGGCAGCGCCAGGGCGAGCAGCACCGCCACCAGCACGTAGCTCAGCGGCAGCCCGACCTGGGCGGCGACCGCCCCGACGGCGAGCGCCCCGATCGCGGTGCCGCTGTCGTAGCAGGCGTTCCAGACGGCGCTGACCGTGGTGGTCTGCCCGGCACCCGCCCGGGCCAGGGCGATGACCAGGGTGAGGTTCTGCACCGCGCCGTAGGCGATGCCCAGCGCGAAGGCCCCGGCCAGCACGGCCGCAGCCCCGCCGGCCCCGGTGGCGCGCAGCCCCAGCGCGAGCAGCAGCAGGCCGGCCACCCCGCTGGCCATCGCCGCGGGCATGAGCACCCGCGCCCCCAGCCGGTCGACCAGCACCCCGGCGCCCCACCGGCACAGCGCCGTGCTCACCCCGAACACCAGCAGCGCGACCACCGCCAGCGCGCCGTCGGGCAGCTCGATCGGCAGGAAGGTGACCAGGCCACCACCGGCCAGCGTCACCACCAGCAGCACCAGGGACGGCGCAGCGGCCGCCCACACCGCTGCCCGGGAACCGCCCGGCGCCGTCGCCTCCGGTGGGCCGAGCGCCCGCACCAGCCCGGGCACGAACACCAGCGCCAGCACCGGGGCGGCCGCCGCTGCCGCCACCACCGGGAAGTGGCCGGCGAGGGTGAGCGCCGTCCCGCCCGGCACGGCGGCCAGCGTCGGCACGGAGATCGCCAGCCCGTAGATGCCGATCGACTCACCCCGCCGCTCGGGCGGCACCGCCTGGGCGGCGACGGTGGACCCGAGCACCGTGAGCACCGCGAACCCGACCCCGCGGACCACCGAGACGACGGCGAACCAGCGCACGTCGTCGGCCAGCAGGTACAGCGGCGACGGCGCCCCGATCGCGACCAGCCCGGCGGCCAGCACCGGCCCGATGCCCAGCCGGGCGACCAGCGCCGGGACCGCCGTCTGGGCGAGCACCGTGGCGACCAGGAACACCGTCGTCACCGAGCCGGCCGCGGTCAGCCCGGCGCCGAGCGAGGCGGCATGGGCGGGCAGCGCCGACAGCAGCAGCGAGTAGCTCAGGAACCCCAGCGCGTTCAGCGCGAACAGCGAACGGACGGCCGGCAGTCGCCACAGCGAGGCCCGTCGTCCGACCGTCGTCACGCCCGCTGCCCCCCGCCCCGGTTCACGTCCAGGCCCACGACTGCCTACGGTCAGGCCATGGAATCCACGCCCAGCATCCCGGCGACCACCTCGATCGTCGTCATGGGGGTCTCCGGCTCAGGCAAGTCGACCACCGCCACCGAGATCGCCCGCCGACTGCAGTGGGAGTTCATCGAGGGCGACGACCTGCACCCGCCGGAGAACGTGGAGAAGATGCGCAGCGGCACGCCGCTGGACGACGAGGACCGCTGGCCGTGGCTGGCCCGCATCGCCGAGCTGATCGGTGAGCACGAGGCCGCCGGGACGTCGTTCATCCTCACCTGCTCGGCGCTCAAGCGCAGCTACCGCGACCGGCTGCGCGACGGGCACCCGTCGGTGTGGTTCGCCCACGCCAACACCTCGGAGGGGACCCTCACCGAGCGGCTGGCCAAGCGGAAGGGCCACTACATGCCGCCGTCCCTGCTGCGCAGCCAGCTGGACACCCTGGAGCCGCTGGGCGAGGACGAGCCGGGCGCCGTGGTGCCCGGCGAGGGCTCGGTCGAGGAGACCGTCGGCGACCTGCTGGCCGAGCTCTGCGCCGAGCGCCAGATCCCGCTCCCCGACTGAGCCCCGTGCCCTCGGTGAGTGGCGCAGACAGCCACTCACCGAGGGCGGCTCCTCGGCCCCCGTGCAGGGTCCCGCCACGAGCTCGCGAGCGGGGGCAAGGGGGGCCTTCAGGCCATGTGGGGGTAGCGGTGGTCGGTGGCGGGGACGAAGGTCTCCTTGATCGACCGCGCGCTGGTCCAGCGCAGCAGGTTCTGCGCGGCGCCGGCCTTGTCGTTGGTGCCCGAGCCGCGGCCTCCGCCGAAGGGCTGCTGGCCCACGACCGCGCCGGTGGGCTTGTCGTTGACGTAGAAGTTGCCGGCGGCGTGGCGCAGGAAGCGCTGGGCGTGCGCGATCGCCACCCGGTCCTGGGCGATCACCGAGCCGGTCAGCGCGTAGGGCGCGACCGACTCCATCTGCTTCAGCACGGTGTCGTAGTCGGCGTCGTCGTAGACGTGCACGGCGAGCACCGGGCCGAAGTACTCGGTGGTGAACACGTCGTGCCCGGGGTCGGTGCCCTCGATCACGGTGGGCCGGACGAACCAGCCCTCGCTGTCGTCGGCCGTCCCGCCGGCGACCACGGTCAGCGCGTCGTCGTCCTCCGCCGACTCCAGGACCTTCGACAGCTTGGTGAACGACTTCCGGTCGATGACCGCGCCCATGAAGTTGGCGAAGTCGGTGACGTCGCCCATCGGGATCTCCTCGACGGTGCCGATCAGGTCGTCGCGGACCTTCGCCCACAGGCTGCGCGGCACGTAGGCCCGGGACGCCGCCGAGCACTTCTGCCCCTGGTACTCGAACGCGCCGCGGATCATCGCGGTGCGCAGCACGTCGGGGTCTGCGGAGGGGTGGGCGACGATGAAGTCCTTGCCGCCGGTCTCGCCGACGACCCGCGGGTAGCCGCGGTAGCCGGAGATGTTCTCCCCCACCGTGCGCCACAGGTGCTGGAACACCGGGGTCGAGCCGGTGAAGTGGATGCCGGCCAGGTCGCGGTCGGCGAGCACCACGTCGGAGACGGCGACCCCGTCACCGGGCAGCATGTTGATCACGCCCGGGGGCAGCCCGGCGGCCTCGAGCAGCCGCATCGTGTACCAGGCCGCCAGCTGCTGGGTCGGCGCCGGCTTCCAGACCACCGTGTTGCCCATCAGCGCCGGCGCGGTGGGCAGGTTGCCGGCGATGGCGGTGAAGTTGAACGGGGTGACCGCGTAGACGAAGCCCTCCAGCGGGCGGTGGTCGACCCGGTTCCAGACCCCGGGGCTGCTCACCGGCTGCTCGGCCAGCACCTGCCGGGCGAAGTGCACGTTGTAGCGCCAGAAGTCGATCAGCTCGCAGGCGGCGTCGATCTCGGCCTGGTGGGCGGTCTTGCTCTGGCCGAGCATCGTGGCGGCGTTGAGCGTCTGCCGCCAGGGGCCGGCCAGCAGGTCGGCGGCCTTGAGGAAGACCGCGGCCCGGTCGTCGAAGGAGAGCTCCGACCAGCCCGGCGCCGCCTCCTTGGCGCACCGGACGGCGTCGGCGGCGTCGGCTGCGGTGGCGGCGGCCGAGGTGCCGAGCACCTGGGCGTGCCGGTGCGGGGCGACCACGTCGAACGCCGCACCGCCGGCCATCCGCTGCGCACCACCGATCGTGGCGGTCAGCTCGACCGGGGCGGCGGCCAGCTCGGTCAGCCGCTGCTGCAGCGCGGCCCGCTCCGGCGATCCGGGGGCGTAGTCGCCGACGGGCTCGTTGCGCGGCGCGGGTACCTGGGTGACGGCGTCCATGAGGTGCTCCTCGAGAGAGGGGCCAAAGTCGCGATTTTGGCCCTGGGGTGGGGTCAGGAACGGGTGGCGAGGGAGCGGAGGAAGAACTGCAGGTTGGCGGGGCGCTCGGCCAGCCGGCGCATGAAGTAGCCGTACCAGTCGGCGCCGTAGGGCACGTACGCGCGCACGGTGTGCCCGGCCCGGGCCAGCCGGAGCTGCTCGTCGGGGCGGATGCCGTAGAGCAGCTGGAACTCGTAGCTGTCGCGGTCGCGGCCGACCTCGGCGACCAGCGCGAGCATCCGGTCGATCATCGCCGGGTCGTGGGTGCCGGCCATCGGGTACCCGCCGCCGCGGACCAGCACCTCCAGGCTGCGGGCGTAGGCGGCGTCCACGTCGGCCTTGTCCTGGTGGGCCACCGAGGCGGGCTCCCGGTAGGCGCCCTTGACCAGCCGCACCCGCGACCCGGGGACGGCGAGGGCCCGGGCGTCGTCCTCGGTGCGGTGCAGCATCGCCTGCAGGACGGCGCCCGTGCCCGGGTGGTCGCGGCGCAGCTCGGCCAGCACACCGAGGGTGGAGTCGACGGTGCGGGAGTCCTCCATGTCCAGGGTCACCGTGGTGCCCAGCGCGGTGGCGGCCTCGACGACCGGGCGCACCAGCTGGAGCGCGACGTCGTCCCCGCCGACCGGCAGCGCCTGCCCGAAGGCCGACAGCTTCACCGAGACCTCCGCGGCCGGGCCCAGGCCCAGCGGGGCCAGCCCCTCGAGCGCGGCGAGGTAGGCGTCCCGGGTGCGCCGGGCCTCGCTGCGGTCGGTGACGTCCTCGCCGAGGTGGTCGAGGGTGACCGCGAGCCCGTCGGCGGACAGCGCGCGCACCACCTCGAGCGCCTCGGGCAGCGTCTCCCCGGCCACGAACCGGTCGACCACCCGCCGGGTGACCGGCGTGCCGGTGACCACCCGGCGCAGGCCGGGACGGCGAGCGGCGGCGAGCAGGGCCTTCTGGGTGAGCACGGCGCCTCCGCGGGCGACTGGTGACCGGTGGTGCCTGCGAACGCTAGGGACGCCCGTGCCCGGCGCACCAGCGACAGATGTCCGGACTCGCCGACCTCCTCTCGTACGATCGTCTGAACGGCGGGAGGAGCCCGGTGCGCGACGACCTGCAGGACCTGGTGGACGAGGTGTCGGCGCTGCTGGGCGCCCCCGCCACGCTGGAGGACCGCGACTTCACCCTGCTGGCCTTCTGCGCCCACGACGGCACCGGCCCGGCCACGCCCGGCGCCACGATGGACGCCGTCCGGGCCCGCTCGATCCTCGGCCGCAGCTCCACCCCCGAGGTGCGGGCCTGGTTCGAGAGCCACGGCATCGCCCGGGCCACCGCCCCGCTGCGGGTGCCCGCCGACCCCGCGGCCGGGGTGCTCACCCGGCTCTGCCTGCCGGTGCGTGCCGGCGACCGGCTGCACGGCTACCTGTGGCTGCTCGACGAGGAGCGCACCGACGTCACCGACCCCGACGCCCCGGGCCTGGCCGAGGCGGTCGCCTTCGCGGCGGAGGCCGGCCGGCTGCTCGCCGAGGGCCGGCCCGGCACCGCGGACCTGTCGGCCGCCCTGCGCACCGCGCTCACCGACCCGGCGCCGGGCCGGGCGGTGCGCACCCTCACCGAGGCGCTGGGCGCGAGCACCCCGGTCACCCTGGTCGCGCTGCTGCCGGCCGGGCCGGGGCTCCCGGCGGGGTGGACACCCCCGGGCGCCGGCGCCGTCCCGGCCGTGCTCGAGGACGGCGCCGTCGCCGTCCTGCTGCCGCTGCCCGGCCGCGGTGACCACCGGCCGGCCGGCGCGCTGAGCGGAGCGGCGCTAGGCGGCCTGCCGCCGGGCAGCACCGCGGGGGTGGCCGTCGCCCGGCACGGCTGCAGCGCGCTGACCGCCCAGTGGCACGAGGCCCGGACGGCGGCGCGGGTGGCCGCCGCCGACCCCCGGCTCGCGCCGGCGGCGTCGTGGGCGGAGCTGGGCGCCTGGCGGGCGGTGGCCGGCCTGCCCGGGCCGGACCCGGTGCTGGCGCCGCTGCTGGCCGACCCGGTGCTGACCGCGACGGCGGCCACCTGGCTGGACTGCGCCGGCAGTCCGCAGCGCGCGGCGGGCGAGCTCTGCATCCACCGGCAGACGCTGTACTACCGGCTCGGCCGGATCGAGCAGCTCACCGGCCTGGACCTCGCCGACGGGGCCGACCGGCTGCTGCTGCACCTCGGCGTGCGGGCCGCCCGACTGGCCGAGATCGGGTGGGCACCGCAACCGCCCCGGCCGCCAGGTGGCCTATCCTCGGTGCGCACATGACGGCAGGACAGAACGCGACACCGGCGCCCCGGGACGACGCGATCGACGACGGGGACCGGGTGGACGACCGAGACGTGCTGCGCCGCCTGCGCACCGACACCGCAGCGGAGCACCAGGCGGTCGAGGACACGCTCGACCTGCTCGACGCCGACCTGACCCGGGAGCACCTGGTCGAGGCGCTCACCCGGATGCACGGGTTCTGGCTGGCCGCCGAGGCCGGGCTGGACGCCTGGGCGCAGGAGCACCCGGCCGACGCCGTCGAGGTCGACTGGGCTGCCCGCCGCCGCTCGCACCTGTTCGCCGCCGACCTGGCCGCGCTCGGCGCCCCGGCGGCGGCAGACCGGCCCCAGCTCCCCGACGTCGCGGACACCGACGAGGCGCTGGGCCGGCTGTACGTGCTGGAGGGCTCGTCGCTGGGCGGGGTGTTCATCGACCGCCACCTCGCCACGCTCCCGCAGTTCGCCGACGCCGGACGGCTCGCCTGCTTCTCCCCCTACGGCGAGCAGACCGGCGCCCGGTGGCACGACTTCCGCACGGTGACCCGCGCCCGGGTGGCCGGGGGCGGGGACGCCGACCGGCTGGTCGCCGCCGCCCGCGAGACCTTCGGCACCCTGGCGCGCTGGTGCGGCGCGGCAGCACCCGAGCAGGCACCCTGGACACCGACGTCGTCCCGCGGGGGACACACCCGAGGGAACGAGGTCGTCGCGTGACGGACCAGTTGCAGGCCGGTCCCTGGCTCGCCCCCGGCGAGCCGGTCGACCTCACCAACTGCGAGCGCGAGCCGATCCACGTGCCGGGCAGCATCCAGCCCCGGGGCGTGCTGCTGGCGGTCAGCGAGCCGGACATGGTGGTCCGGCAGGTCTCCCGCAACCTCGCCGACCTGGTCGGCACGGCCTGGGACGACGCCCTGGGCCGTCCGCTGGCCGACGTCGTCGGAGTGGTGCCGGCCCAGGCGATCGCCCGCTCCGCCCGCGCCTTCGGTGACCTGCGCGAGCGCAACCCGGTCGAGCTGACGCTGGACTGCGACGGCACCCCCTGCCCGGTCGACGCGATCCTGCACCGCGCCGTGCACTCGGTCGAGGAGACCGTGCGGCCGTTCACCGAGCCCGGGCCACCGGTGAGCGGCGCCCGCCAGGCCACCGCGACCAGCACGCTGGTGGTGGAGCTGGAGCCGGCCTACGGCCCCCGCCCGTTCTCCTTCCCGAACACCTACCAGGCGGTGCGCGGCACGATCGGTGAGCTCAACCGCGCGACCTCGCTGCAGCAGCTCTACGACATCACCGCCGAGGCGGTGCGCACGCTGACCGGGTTCGACCGGGTGATGGTCTACCGCTACGACGCCGACTACAACGGCGAGGTGGTGGCCGAGGCCAAGCTGCCCGAGCTCAACTCCTTCCTCGGGCTGCACTACCCGGCCTCGGACATCCCGGCCCAGGCGCGGGCGCTGTACGAGAAGAACTGGATCCGGCTGATCTCCGACGTCACCTACACGCCGGCCCCGCTGGAGCCGGTCGACCTGCCGGCGACCGGGCAGCCGCTGGACCTCACCTACTCCACGCTGCGCAGCGTCTCGCCGATCCACTGCGAGTACCTGCAGAACATGGGCGTGCGCGCGTCGATGTCGATCTCGCTGCTGCGCGACGACAAGCTGTGGGGCCTCATCGCCTGCCACCACTACTCCGGCCCGCACGCCCCGCCGTACGCCACCCGCGCGGCCGCGGAGTTCCTCGGCTCGACCCTCTCGCTGCGGCTGGTCGACCGGGCCGAGGACGAGGAGCACCGCCGGGCGCTCCAGGTGCGCTCCACCATGGCCTGGCTGACCGCGGCCGCTCTGGACGAGGACCGCCCGCTGGCCGAGAGCCTGCTGGGGCACCCCGGCCTGCTCGACGTGCTGCCGGCCGACTCGGTGGTGGTGAACCTGCAGGGCAGCACCGGCAGCGCCGGGGTGCCGCTGCCCGCCGAGGTCGTGCGCGCCGTCGCCGGCTGGGCCGCCGCCCAGGGCGAGGACGTGGTGTGCACCGACCGGCTGCCGCTGGTCGCCCCGCAGCTCGACGTCCCGGCCGACCTCGCCTGCGGGGTGCTGGCGCTGCCGCTGCCCGAGGGGCAGTACGTGATCTGGACCCGCCCGGAGACGGTGCACTCGGTCGACTGGGGCGGCGACCCGCACAACAAGGCGATCGCCGAGCGCGAGGGCGACTCGGTGCGCCTGTCGCCGCGCAAGTCCTTCGACCGGTGGCGGGAGACGGTGCGCAACCGCTCGGAGGCCTGGACGCCGGCCCAGCTGGCCGAGGTCGGCGACCTGCGCACCAACCTGCTCGAGGCGCTCTACGCCCGGTCCCGCCGGGTGGCGCAGGCCGCGCTCACCCTGCAGCGCAGCCTGCTGTCCGAGCCCCCGGACCCCGACCACCTCGAGTTCGCCGTCCGGTACGTGCCGGCCGCCCGCGAGGCCCAGGTCGGGGGCGACTGGTACGACGTCTTCCAGCAGCCCGACGGGGCGACCGCGCTGGTGATCGGCGACGTCGTCGGGCACGACACCGAGGCCGCCGCCTGCATGGGCCAGCTGCGCGGGCTGCTGCGCGGGATCAGCTACGACAGCGCCGACAGCCCGGCCGGCGTGCTGTCCCGGCTGGACCGGGCGATGGACGGGCTCCAGCTGGAGACCCTCGCCTCGCTGATCGTGGCCCGGCTGGAGCAGACGCCAGAGGAGTTCGAGCAGGGCGTCACCCGGCTGCGCTGGTCGAACGCCGGTCACCCGCCCCCGGTGCTGCTGCTGCCCGACGGGTCGACCCGCGTGCTCACCGCCGACCGGGCGGAGCTGCTGGTGGGCGTGCACCTGGACGCGGTGCGCCGGGACCACGTGGTCACCGTGCCCCGCGGCTCGACGGTGCTCTTCTACACCGACGGCCTCGTCGAGCGGCGCGACCAGGTGTTCGACGTCGGCATCGAGGCACTGGCCGCGGAGCTCACCACCCTGGCCGGGCTGCCGATCGCCGAGCTGGCCGACCAGCTGCTGTCCCGGCTGCTCCCCGAGCGGGCCGAGGACGACGTCGCGCTGATCGCCGTCCGGCTCAACCCCCAGCACGACTGAGGGAGGGCCCTCCCGGCCATGTCGGCGACCCTGACCGGGTGGGTCAGCGGTCGGTGAACTCCGCGTCCAGGCCGTCGGCGTTGCCGCCGGCGGTGCCCTCGGCCGGCAGCGGTGCGTCGTCGGCCGCCGCTGCGACGACCGCCGGGGCGTCCTCGACGGCGGGCTCGGCGGTGCCCTCACCGGGCTTGCGCAGCTGCTCGAGCAGCCGCCGCTCGTCCTTGGCCAGCGGCCGGCTGTCGAGGTGGCCGGGCTCGCCCTCGTCGTTGCCGGTGGCCATGCCGGTGTCGGGCAGGCTCGGGTCGGGGTTCTCGGACTGCGCGCTCATGGCCCTCTCCTACCTGGTCCGGGCCTCGGACAACCCTCAGGCCGCGGCGTCGGCGGCCAGGGTGCGCAGCAGCTCACGGGCAGCGGACTGGCCGGCCCGGTTCGCGCCGACGGTGCTGGCCGAGGGCCCGTAGCCCACCAGGTGCAGCCGCGGCTCGGCGACCACCCGGGTGCCGTCCATGGTGATGCCGCCACCAGGGGCGCGCAGCCGCAGCGGGGCCAGGTGGTCCAGCGCCGGGCGGAAGCCGGTGGCCCAGAGGACGACGTCGGCGCGCACGTGCCGGTGGTCGGCGTCCCAGACCACGCCGTCGGCGTCCAGCCTGTCGAACACCGGCAGCCGGTCGAGCACCCCGCGGGCCCGGGCGGCGAGCACCGCCTCGGTCTCCACCAGCCCGGTGACGCCGACGACGCTGCCCGGCGGCAGGCCCGCGCGCACCCGCTGGTCGACCAGCGCGACGGCGGCCCGGCCGGCGTCCTCGTCGAAGCCGCCGGTGCGCCAGACCGGCTCCCGGCGGGTGACCCAGGTGGTGCTGGTGACCTCACTGATCTCGATGAGCTGCTGCACCGCCGACGTCCCGCCGCCGACGACCACCACGTGCCGGCCGCGGAACTCCTCGGCGCCGCGGTAGTCGGCGGCGTGCAGCTGCCGGCCGCGGAACAGCTCCCGGCCGGGGTAGGCCGGCCAGAACGGCCGGGTCCAGGTGCCGGTGGCGTTCACCAGCCCGCGCGCCGTCCACTCCCCCGCGCTGGTGTCCAGCACGAACCCGTCGTCGGCGCGGTGCACCGCCCGGACGGCGACCGGGCGGCGCACCGGCAGGTCGAAGCGGCGCTCGTGCTCGGCGAAGTACGCGGCGACCACCTCACTGGCCGGCGCCGACGGGTCGGCGTCGGGCAGCGGGAGGCCGGGGAGCGGGGCGATCCGGTGCGCGCGGTCCAGCCGCAGTGACGGCCAGCGGTGCTGCCACGCCCCGCCGGCGCCGTCCTCGGCGTCCAGCACGACGAAGTCCGCACCGGCCCGGCGCAGGCCGTAGGCGGCCGAGAGACCCGCCTGACCGGCCCCGATCACCACGACGTCGTTGTGCACGTGCTGCGCAACAGCGCCACCGGCTCACTCGTTCCGGGTGTGACCTCGGTGGCCGGATGTGTCCCGATCACGCTTCGGGGGCACAGGCACCCCGTCGGAGCAGACGACGAGGAGGTGCTCCCGTGACACAGCGCGTCGACGAGCACCAGCACCACGAGGAGCAGGGCTACCGCCACGTGGGGTACGTGCTCACACCCGGCGAGGACGTCGCGACGGTCGTGGGGCCGATCCTGCGCCGCGCCGTGGCTCAGGGCGAGCCGGTGGTGATCGCCTGCCCGGAGGCCGTCGCGTCGTCACTGACCGCCGTGCTCCAGGAGGCCGGCGACGTCCACCTGGCCCCCACCGAGCCACTGGCCGACCGCCCGCCCGCGGCGCTGGCGGCGATCGCCCGGCTGGTCGACGAGCGGGTGCCCGGCACCGGCCACCGCCTGCACCTGGTGACCGGTCCCGGCGGCCCGGACGCCGACCCGGCTGCCTGGGTGCAGACCGAGGCGCTGCTCAACCACGTGCTGGCCGAGCGGCCGGTCGACCACATCTGCCTGCTGGCCCCGCTGGCCGCGGAGGGCTCCGACCCGTGGGCCGTCGCGCGGGCCACCCACCCGTGGCTGCTCACCAGCGAGGGCGCCGTCCGCAACCCGGACTTCCGTCCGCCGGCCGAGCTGCTGCGCGAGGTGCAGCAGGCGAGCATCCCCGACCCGCTCGAGGAGACCGAGCCCACCCTGGCCATGGTCGACCTCGACGACATGCGGGCGCTGCGCCGGGCGCTGAACCGGGTGCTGGCCGAGAGCGCCCTGTCCGCCGACGCCGCCCAGGACTTCGTGCTGGCGATCGACGAGGTCACCGCCAACGCCACCGAGCACGGCGTCCCGCCGGTCGACGTCAAGCTCTGGTGCACGCCGGAGCGGCTGCTCTGCGCGGTGACCGACCGCGGCACGGCCTTCGAGGACCCGCTGGCCGGGTACGGGCCGGCGCACGGCGACATGGCGGTCGGCGGGATGGGCCTGTGGCTGGCCCGCCGGTCGGTCGACAGCCTGACCGCGGCCCCGGCGGACGAGTCCGGCGACGGCTGCACGGTGCGGCTCGTCGTCAACGCCTGACGGCCGCCCCCGCGCCGGCGGCGCCTGCGGCCGACGGTCAGGTGGCGGCCAGGCCCTCCAGCAGGCCGGCGGCCTCGATCAGCCGGGCCTGCTCCCGGCACCAGGGCGACCAGGCGTCGTACTGGGTGGTCTCCTGCCGGGCCCGGAACGCGGCCCAGTCCAGCAGCTCCCACTCCCCCACCTCGGTCGGGTCCGGGGCCGGGGAACCGGCGAACCGGCCCAGGTAGACCGGGCACACCTCGTTCTCCACGACGCCGCGGAACTCCGCCCGGTAGCGGTAGGAGGGCAGGGCCGGGCGCAGCCGGTCGACGGTCAGGCCCAGCTCGTAGTCGGCCCGGCGGGCGATGGCCTCGTCGTCGGCCTCACCCGGCCCCGGGTGGCCGCAGACGGTGTTGGTCCACATCCCCGGGAAGGTCGCCTTCGAGTCCGCGCGGCGGGTGACCAGCAGCCGCCCGGAGTCGTCGAAGAGGTAGGCGGAGAAGGCCCGGTGCAGCGGTGTGTCGCCGTGGTGGACCAGCGGCTTGGGCATGCTGCCGATCGCCGTCCCGTCCTCGTCGACCAGGACGATCAGCTCTGCTGCCGGAGACGCCACCACGGCTCCATCGTCCCCGACGCCGCCACCCGGTGCACCAAACACCCCGGCACCAAGATCGACTCGGATGGGTGAGGGGTGGTCGTCACGCTGAGCAACGGCCCACACACTGGCCGCGTCACCACGGACGGGGACCACGAGAGGCAGGCACAGCGAGGATGACCAGCACCGGGACGACGCTCGACGCCGCCCTCCCCGGCGGCGTGCTGCAGGTCGCGCTCACCGCAGAGCTGGCCCTGACCCAGACCGAGGCGACCCTCGGTTCGCTCGCACTGCCGGCACACCGGGTGCCGGCGACCACCACGATGGCGGCGCTGGACAGCATGTTCCGGCGCGATGCGACGCTGCGCTGGGTCGTCGTCGACGCGCCCGGCGCACCCCTGCTGGTCAGCCGGACGTGGTTCGAGGTGACCATGACCGGCCGGCTCGGCTACGGCCGCTTGCTGCACCAGCGGCGCCGGGTCTCCGACGGCGCGCCGCCGCCGGCCCTGGAGTTCCCGGTCGACTGCCCGGTGGCCCGGGTGGCCGCCGCGGTCATCCACCGCCGCGCGTCCGGTGACCACCTGCTCGACGGGGTGCTGGTCAGCTGGCCCGACGGGCGGCTCGGGGTCGCCCCGGTGACCGCCGTCTTCGAGCAGCTCGCCCAGCAGTACGCCTACCAGGCGCTGCACGACCCGCTCACCGGGCTGCCCAACCGGCTGTTCCTGCTCGAGCGGCTGCGCCAGGCCCACGCGGCGGGCACCCCCGGGGTGCTGTTCTTCATCGACCTGGACCGCTTCAAGGACGTCAACGACCACCTCGGCCACGGCGCCGGCGACGAGGTGCTGGTCGAGTTCTCCGCCCGGCTGCGCACCGTCGCCCGCACCGACGACCTCGTCGTCCGGCTCAGCGGCGACGAGTTCGCGGTGCTCACCGCGGCGCCGCTGACCACCGCGCAGAGCACGGCGCTGGCCGAGCGGATCGTGCTGACCGCCGCCGCGCCCTTCGTGCTCACCCCGCGCGGGACCGTCGAGGTCGGCGAGCAGCTGGTCAGCCTCGGCGCCAGCGTGGGCGTCGACGCCGGCGCGGACTCCCCCGACGCCCTGCTGCACCAGGCCGACCTGGCGATGTACCGGGCGAAGTCGCTCGGCCGGGGCCGGGTGGCCCACTTCGGCACCGAGCTGCTGGAGGACGCCGAGGACACCACCGCCGTCCGGGCCCGGCACGAGATGGAACGGCGGCTGCGCCAGGCCATCGAGGCTCGCTCGCTGGCACTGCACTACCAGCCGGTCGTCTCCCTGCCGTCGGCCCGGGTGACCGGTGTCGAGGCGCTGGCGCGCTGGGAGGACGACGAGCTGGGCCGGGTGCCCCCCGACCAGTTCATCCCGCTCGCCGAGCGCACCGGCCTGATCGTCGACCTGGGCCGCTGGGTGCTGCGCACCGCCTGCGAGGAGGCGGCCGGCTGGCCCACCGGCCCCTCCGGTGTGCCGCCGACCGTCGCGGTGAACGTCTCGCCGGTGCAGCTCGCCCAGCGCGGGTTCATCGACGACGTCACCCAGGCGCTCACCGACAGCGGCCTGGCCCCCGACCGGCTGTGCCTGGAGATCACCGAGACCGCGGCGATCACCGACCTCGCCGCCACCGCCGCCCGCCTTCAGCAGGTGCGCGACCTCGGCGTCCGGCTCGCGCTGGACGACTTCGGCACCGGGCACTCGGCGCTCAGCCTGCTGCGGGCCCTGCCGGTGCACCTGGTCAAGGTCGACCGCTCGTTCATCGAACGGGTCACCAGCGACACCGCCGACGCCGTGCTCGCGCGGCTGGTCATCGAGGCCGCGCACAGCCTGGGGCGCCGGGTCTGCGCCGAGGGCGTGGAGACCACCGAGCAGGCCCAGCAGCTGGTCGCGATGGGCTGCGACTCCGCGCAGGGCTGGCTGTTCGGCCGGCCCGAGCCCGCCTCCGCCCGGCTCACCGCCCTGCTCACCTCCCGGTCGCTGGCCGAGCCGCTGGCCGAGGGCGCCGTCCTGCCGCTGGGCGGCAACGACGAGCTCGTGCTCGTCACCACCCCCGAGCGGGTCATCACCTACGCCTCGGCCGGCAGCGGCCCCATCCTCGGCTGGCTGCCGCAGGAGCTGGTCGGCACGTCGGTGGCCCAGCTGCTGCACCCCGACGACGTGGCCCGTCTCGCCGTCGACCCGGAGTTCGCCGCCCGCCACGCGGAGGGCCGGGGCGTGCACCGGGCAGTGCACCGCGACGGCACGGTGCGCTGGCTGCAGAGCGAGACCCGCCGGCTGGTCGGCGAGGACGGCGCCGTGCGGGAGGTGCTGTCGGTGTCCAAGGACGTGACCGCCACGGTCGCCGCCCGCCGGGCCCTGGCCGACAGCGAGCTGATGTTCCGGCACGCCTTCGACGACGCCCCGATCGGCATGCTGCTGGCCCGCCCGGACGGCTCGCTGCTGCGGGCCAACCGGGCCATGGCCACCCTGCTGGGCACGCCCACCGAGCAGCTGCACGGCCAGCGGGTGCAGGACCTCACGCCCCTGCACGACCGGCCCACGCAGACCGCCGCCCTCAGCGAGCTGTTCGGGCGGGCGTCGGGCCGGACGCAGCTGTCCACCAGCTTCCGGCACGCCGACGGCTCGCAGGTGCCGGTCAGCGTGCGGGTCTCGGTGGTCCGCGACTCCGACGGGCAGCCCACGTCGGTCTTCGCCCACGTCGTCCCCGAGCCCGCGCCAGCGGTCGTCCCCGCCTGAGCGTGGGAGCTGCCCGGACCGGGCACACAGCCCGGCATGGACACCTTCCGCCGGGACGACCTGGTCTTCGACGTCCGTGACTCCGGCCCGGCCGGCGGCGAGCCGGTCGTCCTGCTGCACGGCTTCCCGCAGGACGGCGGGGCCTTCGACCGGCTGGCACCGGTGCTGCACTCGGCCGGGCTGCGCACCCTCGCCCCCGACCAGCGCGGCTACTCCCCGGGGGCGCGGCCGCCAGGACGGTCGGCGTACACGCTGCGCGAGGTGGTCGACGACGTGCTGGCCCTGCTGGACGCCGCCGGGCTGTCCAGGGCGCACGTGGTCGGGCACGACTGGGGCGGCGTCGCGGCGTGGGCGCTGGCCGCCTGGCACCCGTGGCGGGTCAGCACGCTGACCGCGCTGTCGGTGCCGCACCCGGCCGCCATGACGCAGGCGGTGCTGCACAGCGACCAGGGCCTGCGGTCGGGCTACATCGGGTTCTTCCAGCTGCCCGCCGTGCCCGAGGGCCTGCTGCTGGCCCGCCAGGGCGCGGTGCTGCGCCGGATGCTCCGCCGGGGTGGGCTGCCCGATGACCTGGTCGACCACTACGTCGACCGGATGCGGGAGCCGGGCGCGTTGACCGCGGCGCTGAACTGGTACCGCGCGTTGCCGCTGCCCGGCGCCCCGGTGGGCACCGTCACGGTGCCGACGCTGCACGTGTGGGGCGCCCGGGACGCGTTCCTCGGCCGCACGGCCACCGAGGCCACCCGGGAGTTCGTCACGGCCCGCTACGCGCTGGAGGTGCTCGAGGACGTCGACCACTGGCTCCCCGAGCTGGCCGCCGAGCGCGTCGGCGAGCTGGTCACCGCGCACGTGCGCACCGCGCAGCGGGGAGATGACCGACCCGACGCACCCCGCGGGTAGCGGCAGGCGATGAGCGCCGAACACCTCTCCGGCGACCCGCCGGCACTGACCCGGGCCGCCCGGCTCGACCGGCTGCCCTTCACCCGGGAGCACCGCCGCCTGGTCGTCGGGTCCGGGGTCGGGGGCGCTGTGGGCAGCGGGCACCGCGGGGCGCACCGCCGCGCTGTGGGGCGTGTGGTTCAGCATCAACTTCGCCTACTACGGGGCGTTCATCTGGCTGCCCACCCTGCTGGTGGCCAACGGCTTCTCGCTGGTGCGGTCCTTCGGCTTCACCCTGCTGATCACCCTGGCCCAGCTGCCCGGGTACGCCGCGGCCGCGCTGCTGATCGAGCGGTGGGGCCGGCGGCCGACCCTGGCGGTCTTCCTGCTCGGCTCGGCCGCCGGTGCGGCGCTGTTCGCCGGGGCAGGCGGGGAGACCGCGGTGCTGGTCACCGGGATGGTCCTGTCGTTCTCCAACCTCGGCGCCTGGGGGGCGCTCTACGCGGTGACGCCGGAGGTCTACCCGACCCCGCTGCGGGCCACCGGCGCCGGGGCGGCGGCGGGGTTCGGCCGGATCGCCTCCATCGCCGCGCCGCTGAGCGTGCCCCGGCTGCTCGAGGCCGGCGGCACGGGCCTGGTGTTCGGCACCTTCGCCGCCTTCTTCCTCCTCGGCGCGCTGGCCGCCTGGGGCCTGCCGGAGCTGCGTGGCAAGGTGCTGGAGGACACGCCAGCCGCAGCCGGCCGGGCTGCACCCTGACGGGCCTCCTACATGCTCGGCCCGGTTCGGCACGGTGAGCCCAGGCCCACCACCCCGACAGGACAGGAGCCGTCATCCAGCCACCCGCAACCGACTCCGTCACCGAGGACGCGCCCGCCGGCGGTGGTGCGCCGGCCTGGTTCCGCGCGCTCCACGACACGCCCCTGGCGCTGCTCGTGATCTGCCGCACCGACGGCACCCTCCTCGACGCCAACCGCGCGGCGTTCGAGGGCTGCGGGCTGTCCGCGACCGAGCAGATCGGCCGGCCGTTCTGGGCGACCGACTGGTGGGCCGGCGATCCCGCCGTCCAGCAGCAGGTCCGCGACTGGTGCACCCAGGTCGCCGCGGGAGGGCCTCCGGTGCGCGGCCGGACGCCGTACACCTGCGCCGACGGCACCGAGCGGCTGCTGGACCTGACCGTGCAGCTGGTGCACGACCAGGCCACCGGGGTCGGCTACCTGCTGCCCAGCGGCACCGACGTCACCGACCGGCAGGCCGCCGACCGCGCCGCCGCGCAGGCCACCGCCGCCGAGGCCGAGGCCGAGGCACTGCGCCGGCTGGACGCCGCCCGCTCCGCCGACCTGTCCGCCCTCCGCGCGGTGGAGGCGCAGCTGTCCCGGGCGCTGGAGCTGTCGGAGAAGGTGCTGGCCAACACCGCCGACGGCATCTACGGGCTGGACACCTCGGGCCGCGTCGAGTTCGTCAACCCCGCGGCGGAACGGATCACCGGCCGCAGCCGGGCCGAACAGCTCGGCGGCGAGCAGCACTCCCTGATCCACGGCCGCCGCCGGGACGGCTCCCCCTACCCGGTCGAGGAGTGCCCGATCTGGCGGGCGCTGCGCACCGGCACCCGGGTGGTGGCCGACGACGAGGTGTTCTGGCACCGCGACGGCACGCCGGTGCCGGTCGAGCTGGTCGCCGTCCCGACCGTCGAGGACGGCGCGGTGACCGGGGTGGTCGTCTCCTTCCGCGACCTGACCGACCGGCTGGCCGCCGCCGAGCAGGCCGCCGAGCTGCACCGGCTGGCCGAGCAGGCGGCCACCGAGCGGGCGCTGTCGGACCGGCTGCAGCAGGCGCTGCTCACCCCGCCGCCGGAGCCGGACCACCTGCACGTCGTGGTCCGCTACCAGCCGGCGGCGCACGGCGCCCAGGTCGGCGGCGACTGGTACGACGCCTTCCTGCAGCCGGACGGGGCGACCGTGCTGGTGATCGGTGACGTGGTCGGGCACGACAGCCGGGCCGCCGCGGCGATGGGCCAGTGGCGGGGGCTGATGCGGGCGCTGGCCTACGACCACGCCGGCGACCTGCCCGCCGTCCTCCAGCGGGCCGAGCGGACGGCGGAGGGCCTGGCGGTGAGCACCCTGGCCACCGCGCTGCTGGCCCGGATCGAACGACGGCCCGGCTCCCCGACCCGGCTGCTCCGCTGGGCCAGCGCGGGCCACCTGCCGCCGCTGCTGCTCTCCCCCGACGGCACGAGCACCCTGCTGGAGACCCGGCCCGACCTGATGCTGGGCGTGGCGCCGGACATCGTCCGGGCCGACCACGAGGCGCCGCTGCCCGACCACGCCACGCTGCTGCTGTTCACCGACGGGCTGGTCGAGCGCAGGGGATCGGACCTGGACGCCGGGCTCGCCGCGCTGCAGGCGGCGCTGGCCGACCTGGGTCGCGCACCGCTGGCCGAGCTCTGCGACACGCTGCTGACCCGCCTGGTGCCGGAGAACGCCGCCGACGACGTCGCGCTGATCGCGGTGCGGCTGTACCCGGAGGACCGGCCGCGCCCCGCGGAGGCCGGCCCGCGCCGGCTGCCGCCGACCCATCGGACCGGGGACGGGTGACTGCCGCGCCGCAGGGGTAGCGGTCCGGCATGGCTGAGACACCCAGCGGACTCCTCTCGGGCGCGACCGTGGCGATCACCGGCGCGAGCGGCAACGTCGGGACGGCGCTGCTGCGCCGGCTCGCCGACGCCGGCGTCACCGAGGTGCGGGGCCTGGCCCGGCGTCGGCCGCCGCAGACGGAGCCCTACGCCGGGGTGCGCTGGTACACCGCCGACCTGCAGTCCCCCGACAGCGAGGCGGTGCTGGCCGAGTTCCTGGACGGGGTCGACGCCGTCGTGCACCTGGCCTGGGCGCTGGTCCCCGACCGCGAGCCGGAGGTGCTGCACGCGGTGAACATCGAGGGCACCCGCCGGGTGCTGGCGGCCGCCGGCGCCGCCGGGGTGCCGCACGTGGTGCACATGTCCTCGATCGGCACCTACGCCGCCGGCCCGCAGACCCACCCGGTGGGCGAGGACTGGCCGGCCACCGGTGTGCCCAGCTCGCAGTACAGCCGGCAGAAGGTCGAGTGCGAGCGGATGGTGGCCGAGTTCGACGCCGCGCACCCCGACGTCACCGTCTCGGTGACCCGCCCGACGCTGGTGCTGCAGCCCGACGCGGCCAGCGAGATCGGCCGCTACTTCCTCGGCCCGATCGCCTTCCCGGCCGCCCGCGCGCTGCCCGGCGCCGTGGCCAGGCTGCTGCCGCTGCCGCTGCCGGGCTCGCTGCACCTGGGCTTCGTGCACGCCGACGACGTCGCCGACGCGATCGCCCGGATCCTCGACCGGCGGGCACCGGGGCCGTTCAACATCTCGGCACCGCCCCACTTCGACGCCGACGGGCTGGCCCGGGCGCTCGGTGTCCGGCGGGTGCCGGTGCCGGCCGCCGTGCTCCGGGCCGGCATGCAGGGGGCGTTCCTGGCCCACGTGCTGCAGATCGAGCCGGGCTGGCTGGACCTCGGGCTGGGCGTGCCGCCGCTGGACACCACGCGGGCACGCAGCGAGCTGGGGTGGCGGGCCACGCACAACGGCGGGGACCTGCTGCGCGAGTTCGTGGCCGCGCTGGGCAGCGGTCAGGGGCACACCGGCCCGCTGCTGCACGGCGGCACCGGCCCCGAGCACACCCCCGCCTAGCCCGCGGGCCGGCCCCCTCGCAGGGGCCCGCCGCGAGCCTGCGAGCGGTGGGGGGCGAGGGGGTCCTTCACCAGCTCCGGGGCATGCCGGCGGCGCGGAGCAGCGCGCCGCCGATGATCACCTTCTGCACCTCGCTGGTGCCCTCGTAGAGCCGGTAGAGCCGGGCGTCGCGGTAGAAGCGCTCGACCGGCGTGGTGCGCAGGTAGCCCAGTCCGCCGTGCACCTGCACCGCACGGTCGGTGGCCCGGCCGACCATCTCGCTGCAGAACAGCTTCGCCGCCGAGGGGCCCACCGAGGTGTCCTCGCCGGAGTCGTAGCGGGCGGCGACGTCGACGACCATGCTGCGGGCGGCCAGCAGCTCGGTGTGCATGTCGGCGAGCATCGCCTGCACCAGCTGGAACCGACCGATCGGCGCCCCACCCTGCTTGGCGGTGGCGGCGTAGGCGACCGACTCGTCGAGCACCCGCTGCGCCATGCCGACGCACAGCGCGGCGATGTGCAGCCGGCCGCGGGAGAGCACGGTCAGCGCCTTCGCGTAGCCGCGCCCCTCCTCGCCGATCAGAGCCGAGGCGGGCACCCGGGCCTCGTCGAAGAACACCTCCGCCGTCCAGGCGCCGGACTGGCCCATCTTCTTGTCCCGCGGGCCGACGGTGACCCCGGGGGCGGTGGCGTCCACGACGAAGGTGGAGATGCCGCGGCCACCGCGCTCGGCCGGGTCGGTGCGGGCGAAGACGACGAACAGGTCGGCGATCGGCGCGTTGGTGATGTAGCGCTTGCCCCCGCTGATCACCCACTCGTCGCCGTCCCGGCGGGCGGTGGTGCGCAGCCCGGCCGGGTCGGAGCCGGCCTCGGCCTCGGTGAGCGCGAAGGAGCCGATCAGCTCCCCGGCCGCCAGCCGCGGGAGGTAGGTCTTCTGCTGCTCCTCGTCACCGAACTTGGCGATCACCTGCCCGGCGATGCCGTTGTTGGTGCCGAACAGCGAGCGGAACGCCGGCGTCGTGTAGCCGAACTCGAAGGCCAGCTGCACGTCCTCGCTCATCGTGACGCCGAGCCCGCCGTGCTCCTCGGGCAGCGCGTAGCCGAACAGCCCCATCTCGGCGGCGGCGGCGTGCAGCTCGTCGGGGATGCGGTCGTGGAGGTCGATCTCCTCCTCGCGGGGGACGACCACCTCCCGCACCAGCTGGCGAACGGCGTCCTTGACCTGGCGGAAGACATCGGTGTCCACGCCGACATGGTGCCGCGCCGGCACCGGCGGCGCACCCGACCTTACGAACAGATGACGTCGGGGCTCCCGTCGCGCCGGCCGGCCACCCGCGGGTACCCCACGGGCAGCCGACCGACAGAGGACGACGAAGAGGACGACGATGAGCGAGCACACCGCACGCCGCTGGGCCCCGGTGCTGGCGCTGGCCGCCGCGCTGAGCACCGCCGCCTGCAGCAACGACGTGCCCAGCGAGACCCCGGGGGTCGAGGTGCCGGGCGGGAACGCCATGGCCGACGAGCGGGTCAGCGAGGACGTCAAGGTCACCGACGTCGAGCTGCCCTACCCCCCGGACGGCGTCTGGGAGGCCGGCGCTGACGTCGAGCTGCAGATGGCGATCAGCAACACCGGCCCGACCGAGGCCCGGCTGGTCGGGGTGACCGGCGAGGGGTTCACCGACGTGCGGGACGCCGACGGCACCACCGGCGTGGACCTCACCATCCCGGCCGGCGAGACGGTGCTGCTCGGCGACGACGGGGTCGCGCGGCTCACCGTGGTCGGGCTGACCCAGAGCCTGCGCTCGGCCCAGGCGGTGCCGGTGACGCTGGAGTTCGCCGACGCCGGCACGGTCGACGTGGAGGCCACCGTCTCACCCGAGGAGCCGGACCCCGGCGACGAGACGGGCGTCCCGGAGCCGGGGGGCGTGACCACCAGCGGCGGCTGACCCGCCCGAGGACGCACACCGTCCCGGTGCCCGCGGCAGGAACCGCGACCACCGGGACGGTGTGGGACCGCCCCGCCGCCGGCCGGTGGGCGGCGGGGCCGGCGCTCAGGCCAGGGCGTCCAGCCGGGCGACCTCGTCGGCGGAGAGGGTGAGCTGCGCGGCGCCCATGTTCTCGGTGAGGTGCTCGACCGACTTGGTGCCCGGGATGGGCAGGATGACCGGCGACTTCTGCAGCAGCCAGGCCAGCGCCACCTGCGACGGCGTGGCGTCGAGCTCCTCGGCCACCGCAGCGACCGGGCTGTCGGGCTTGGCCAGGTCACCGGTGGCGATCGGGAACCACGGGATGAAGGCGATGCCCTCGGCGGTGGCGTAGTCCAGCACGTCCTGCGACTGCCGGTTGGTCAGGTTGTACAGGTTCTGCACGCTCACGATCTCGGTGATCTCGCGGGCTGCCTTGAGCTCGTCGACGGAGACCTCGGAGACGCCGATGTGCCGGACCTTGCCCTGCTCCTTGAGGTCGGCGAACGCGCCGAGCTGGTCGGCCAGCGGCACCTGCGGGTCGATGCGGTGCAGCTGGATCAGGTCGATCCGGTCGACCTTGAGGTTGCGCAGCGAGAGCTCGACCTGCTGGGTGAGGTACTCCGGGCGCCCGCAGACCGGCCACACGCCGGGGCCGGTGCGGGTCAGCCCGGCCTTGGTGCCGATGACCAGGCCGTCGGGGTACGGGAACGCCGCCTCGGCGATGATCTGCTCGCTGACCTGCGGGCCGTAGGAGTCGGCGGTGTCGATGAAGTCGACGCCCTGCTCGAGGGCGGCCCGCACGACGGCCAGCGCGCCCGCGCGGTCGGCCGGCTCGCCCCAGACGCCGGGCCCGGTGAGCTGCATGGCGCCGTAGCCGAGGCGGTGGACGGTGAGGTCGCCGCCGAGGTCGAAGGTGAGCGGCGTGGTGGCGGTGGTCATGGGTCCTCCTGAGGTCGACAGCCCCCGGTCCGTGCCGCGGGGGTCCTGTTGCGCACAAGCGACCGAGCCCACCAGTCCTTCCCGACACCACCCGCTGTGACCGGCTGCACAGCCCGGCCCCGCCGTCCTGACCCGATCCGGCCTGGAGGAAGGTGGACCGGTGCAACGAGGACGACGGCCCGGGACGGCGGCCCTGCCGCTCCTGCTGCTGGCCGGCGTGCTGCTGGTCGCGCTGAACCTGCGGGGCCCGCTGGTCGCGGTCGCCCCGGTCACCGACGCGCTGCGCGCCGACCTGCGCATCGGGGCCGGCATCATCGGGCTGCTGACCAGCATCCCGGTGCTGTGCTTCGGGCTGGCCGCGCCCCTGGCCTCGCTGCTCATCGCCCGCACCGGCGTGCACCGGGCCGTCGTCGTCTCGATGGCCGGGGTGCTCGCCGGCACCCTGGTGCGCTCGCTGGGCAGCCCGGAGGCGGCGATCGCCGGCACGGTGGTCATCGGGCTGGCCATCACGATCGGCAACGTCGTCGTCCCGGTGGTGATCGGCCGGGACTTCCCCGGCGCAACCAACGTGGTCACCGCCGCCTACACCGCGGCCCTCAACATCGGCTCGACCCTGACCTCCGCGCTCACCGCACCCCTGGCCGACCTGGTCGGCTGGCAGGCGGCGCTGGCCGCCTGGGGGCTGCTGGTCGTCGTCGCGGCCACCGTCTGGACCGCCGGCCTGCGCCGCCAGACCGCCCGGGCCGCCGCCGCCGAGGCGGCCGGCACCGCGCCACCGCCGCCCGCCGCGGTCGCACCCGGCCGGTCGGTGTGGCGCCAGCCGGCGGCCTGGGGGCTGACGCTGGCCTTCGCCGGCCAGGCGTTCAGCTACTACGGCGCGACGGCCTGGCTGCCCACGTTGCTGGCCGACGAGAACGGGATGTCCCGGGCGGAGGCGGGCGTCAGCTCGTCGCTGTTCCAGGTGCTGGCCGTCGTGGGCGCGTTCTCCGTGCCGGCGTTGGTGGCCTGGTGGGGGCGTCCGTCGCTGGTGCTGCTGGCCGTCACGGTCGTGTGGGCGACCCTCCCGGTCGGGCTGCTCGTCGCGCCGGCTGCATGGCCGCTGTGGTGCGGCCTGGCCGGGATCGCGCAGGGCGGCGGGATCACCGTCGTCTTCATCGCCATCGTGCGCCGCTCCCGCGACCTGACCGAGAACCGGCGACTGTCGGCGATGGTGCAGGGTGGGGGCTACGCCGTCGCGGCGACCGGTCCGCTGGTCATCGGAGCGGCACACGAGGCGACCGGCGGTTGGACACTGCCGCTGCTGGTCATCCTCGGCGCAGTGGTCGTGATGGCCGTCGCGGGCACCACGTCCGCCGGCGGCCGCACCGGGAACGAGAACGCGGGGCCGGAACCGGTGCCCGCAGGGGAGGCACGTCGTGGGTGAGATCGTCGTCGTCCGGCACGGAGCGACGGAGTGGAGCACGAGCGGCCAGCACACCGGCCTGACCGACCTCCCCCTGCTGCCCGGCGGTGAGGACGATGCCCGCCGGGTGGCACCGGTGCTCGCGCAGCGGGAGATCACCCACGCCTTCGTCAGCCCGCTGGTGCGGGCCCGGCGCACCGCGGAGCTGGCCGGGCTGTTCGACGGCGGCATCGAGACCGTCATCGAGCCGGACCTGGTCGAGGTCGACTACGGCCGCTGGGAGGGCAAGACCACCCCGGAGATCCGCGAGGAGCTGGGGTCGTCGTGGTCGCTGTGGGCCGACGGCACGGAGCCCGGCGACACCCCCGGGGAGTCGCTGGCGCAGGTCGCCGAACGCGTCGACCGGGTGCTGGCGAAGGCACGCCCGCTGCTGGCCGACGGGGACGTCGCGCTGGTCGCGCACGGGCACCTGCTGCGGATCCTCACCGCCCGCTGGCTCGGCTTCGGCCCGGAGCGCGGCGCGCTGTTCCCGCTGGCCACCGGCCGGTACGGCGTGCTCGGCTTCGAGCACGACTGGCCGGCGCTCACCGGCTGGAACACCGGCTGCCCCTGAGCTGCGCGCTGGTGATCAGGTGACTCGAGTTCAGGCGGTGCTTGCAACACCCTGATGGAGGGGTGTGCTGGTGGCGGTCACGCGGGAGAAGGAGCGGGCGTTCTGGCGGGCGGTGGTCTGGGAGGGCGCGTCGACATCGGCGGCTGCTGCTGCGGCGAGGGTGACGGGGTCGACGGCGCGGCGGTGGTTCCGGGACCGTGGTGGGGTGACGCCTTTGGACCTCGATGAGCTGTCCGGCCGGTATCTGTCACTGT
>NZ_JBJJTJ010000017.1:0-83726 GCF_054177765.1 Modestobacter lacusdianchii
GCAACTCGGTCCCCATCCCCAAGATGACCCCGCCGCCGACCTCACCCCGTGGGGTGCAAAAGACGCGACCGAGCCCCCCCAGGGGTCGCTGCGTCGGGGCGGTGTCGAGGTCAGCGCACATCAGCGTGGGGCGACCGGCGCGAGCGGACCAGCAGCCAGGCGACCACGACGGCGAACGCGACCGCCGGCACCCAGCCGGCGCCCGTGGCCACCTGCTCACCGAACGCCCGGGCCAGCAGCACGACGGTCGTCATCCAGGCCGCGCCGCTGACGACGACGACCGGGGCCACCAGCCGCAGCGGCAGCCCGGCGCCGCCGGCCACCCGGGGCATGAGCGTGCGGCTGACCGCCACCCAGTGCGCGGCGGCGAGCACCGTGCGACTGCGCCGGGGGCCCTGCACGGTCAGCCACCGTTCCGCCCGGCGCACCGCCGGCTCGACCCGGGCGCGCAGCCGGCCGCGGGGGAGCGGGATGCCGCGGCGGGCGGAGCCGAGCGACCAGCCGCGCAGCGCACCGCCGGCGCTCGCCGCCGCCGCGACGGCGATGGGCAGCGCCGGGTGCGTGCCGGAGGCCGCGGACCACAACCCGAGGGCGACGAGCATCGTCGAGCCGGGCAGCAGCACACCGGCGACGACACCGCTCTCCAAGCCCAGCACCACCGCGGCGACGCCGAGCACCAGCACCGCCGGCCACGAGCCGACCTGGTCGAGCAGCGCGGTCACCATGCCTTCCACGCCCCTCCTGACCGCGGCCGCCGCCCGAACTGATCGGTCGGGCTGACACGCGCTGCCCTCAGGGTGTCGGTCGGCGGTGCGCCGGCGCATCAGGGAGGTCCCGGATCCCGTCAGGAGTACGTCAAGGAGGCCGGCCGCCGGCGTCAAGGACCCGTCAAGAGCGGGTGCGGAGGCCCGGCGCGCTCCTAGCGTCGCCGCCCGGACGTGGACGACGACCGGTCGTCCACCCGGATGCGGATGAAGGTGCTCTCGACGTGACCGACGTGGTCTACGTGCTCCTGACGCTGGTGGTCTTCGGGCTGCTCGCGCTGGCGGTGCGGGGGGTGGAACGGCTGTGACCTGGGTCGCGTTGGCCGTGGCCGCCGGGCTGGTGCTCTACCTGCTCGGCAGCCTGCTGTTCCCGGAGCGGTTCTGATGAGCAGCACCGCAGCCGGCTGGCTGCAGGTGGCGCTGCTGGTGGTCGCGCTGGTCGCCGTCCACAAGCCGCTGGGCGACTGGATGGCCCACGCCTTCACCACCGCCCCCGAGGGGCCAAAGTCGCGACTTTGGCCCCTCGGGTACTGGCGGGTGGAGCGGCTGGTCTACCGGGCCGTCGGCGTGGACGCCGACACCGAGCAGCGGTGGCCGGTCTACCTGCGCAGCGTGCTGGCCTTCTCGCTGGTGTCGGTGCTCTTCCTCTACCTGCTCCAGCGCGTGCAGCGGTGGCTGCCGCTGGGCAACGGCATGGCCGCGGTCGAGCCGGGCTCGGCCTGGAACACCGCCGTCAGCTTCGTGACCAACACGAACTGGCAGGGCTACAGCGGCGAGTCGACGATGGGCCACCTGGTGCAGATGGCCGGGCTGGCGGTGCAGAACTTCGTCTCCGCCGGCGTCGGCATCGCGGTGGCGATCGCGCTGGTGCGCGGCTTCGCCCGCAGCGGCACCGACCGGCTGGGCAACTTCTGGGTCGACCTGACCCGCGCAGTCACCCGGGTGCTGCTGCCGCTGGCCGTGGTCGCCACCGTCGTCCTGGTGCTCGGTGGCGTGGTGCAGAACCTGTCCTCGGGCACCGACGCGACCACCCTGGCCGGCGCGACCCAGTTCCTGCCCGGTGGGCCGGTCGCCTCGCAGGAGGCGATCAAGGAGCTGGGCACCAACGGCGGCGGCTTCTACAACGCCAACTCGGCGCACCCCTTCGAGGGCCCGAGCGCCTGGGTCTCGCTGTTCCAGGTGTTCCTGCTGCTGGTCATCCCGTTCTCGCTGCCGCGCACCTTCGGTGCGATGGTCGGTGACCGCAAGCAGGGCCTCGCGATCGTCGGCGTGATGGCCGGCCTGGCCGCCGCGTCGCTGGCGTTCGCCAGCTGGGCGCAGGCCCGGGCCGGGGGAGCGGCGTTGCAGCTCGCGGGTGCCGCGACCGAGGGCCAGGAGGTCCGCTTCGGCGGTCCGCTGTCCGTGCTCTTCGGGACGGCGACGACGCTGACCTCGACCGGTGCGGTCAACTCGATGCACGACAGCTACACGCCCACCGGCGGCCTGCTGGTGCTGTTCAACATGATGCTCGGCGAGGTCGCGCCCGGCGGGGTCGGTTCCGGGCTCTACGGGATGCTCGTGCTCGCCGTCGTCGCGGTGTTCGTTGCTGGCCTGATGGTCGGGCGCACCCCGGAGTACCTGGGCAAGAAGCTCGGCCGCCGCGAGATGACGCTCGCCTCGCTCTACGTGCTGGTCACCCCGGTGCTCGTGCTCACCGGGACGGCGGTCGCGGTGGTCACCGACACCGGCCTGAGCTCGCTGCTCAACAGCGGCTCGCACGGGCTGAGCGAGGTGCTCTACGCCTTCACCTCGGCGTCGAACAACAACGGCTCGGCGTTCGCCGGGCTGAGCGCGAACACGCCCTTCTACAACACCGCGCTGGGCCTGGCGATGGCCTTCGGGCGCTTCCTGCCCATCGTGCTGGTGGTCGCGCTGGCCGGCCGGCTCGCGGCGCAGGGCAAGGCGCCGGTGACCGCCGGGACGCTGCCCACCCACCAGCCGCTGTTCGTCGGCCTGCTCGGCGCCGTCGTCCTGGTCGTCGCCGGCCTCACGTACTTCCCGGCCCTCGCGCTGGGCCCCCTCGCCGAGGCCCTCGCGTGACCGCCCCAACCCCAGGGCCGAAGTCGCGACTTTGGCCCCTCCTGTCGACAGAAGGACTGTCATGACCGCGGCGCTCGATCGTCGTCCCGTCTCTCCCGCACCCACCGAGCCACGTCCTCGCGCGTCGATCGAGTGGGGGCCGGCGCTGGCCGGCGCCGTCCGCAAGCTCGACCCGCGCGGCCTGGTGCGCCAGCCGGTGGTGTTCGTGGTGTGGGTCGGCTCGGTGTTCTCCACGGTGCTGGCGATCACCGACCCGTCGGTGTTCGGCTGGCTGATCGCCGGCTGGCTGTGGCTGACCGTGCTGTTCGCCAACGCCGCCGAGGCGGTGGCCGAGGGGCGGGGCAAGGCGCAGGCCGACACCCTGCGCAAGGCCCGGCAGACCACCGTCGCGTACCTGCTCGACGGCACCGAGGTGCCGGCCGCGGACCTGCGGCCGGGCATGCGGGTGGTCGTCGTCGCCGGGCAGGTGATCCCGGGGGACGGCGACGTCGTCGAGGGCATCGCCAGCGTCGACGAGTCGGCGATCACCGGTGAGTCCGCACCGGTGATCCGCGAGTCCGGCGGTGACCGCTCGGCGGTGACCGGCGGGACGACGGTGCTCAGCGACCGGATCGTCGTGGAGATCACCAGCGAGCCGGGGGAGACGTTCGTCGACCGGATGATCGCCCTGGTCGAGGGCGCCTCCCGGCAGCGGACGCCGAACGAGATCGCGCTGAACATCCTGCTCAGCTCGCTGACCATCGTGTTCCTCATCGTGGTCATCACGCTGCAGCCGCTGGCGATCTACTCCGGTGCGGAGCAGTCGCTGACCACGCTGATCGCGCTGGTGGTCTGCCTGATCCCGACCACGATCGGCGCCCTGCTGTCGGCGATCGGCATCGCCGGCATGGACCGGCTGGTGCAGCGCAACGTGCTGGCGATGAGCGGCCGCGCGGTCGAGGCCGCCGGTGACGTGAACACCCTGCTGCTGGACAAGACCGGCACGATCACCCTCGGCAACCGGCAGGCGTCGGAGTTCGTCGCCGTCGGCGGGTGCTCGGACGACGAGGTCGCCGACGCCGCGCAGCTGGCCTCGCTGGCCGACGAGACGCCGGAGGGGCGCAGCATCGTCGTCCTGGCGAAGGAGCGCTACGGCCTGCGCGGGCGGGACGACCTGCCGGGGGCTGCGTTCGTGCCGTTCACCGCGCAGACCCGGATGAGCGGGGTCGACCTGCCCGACGGCCGGCAGCTGCGCAAGGGCGCCGCGGGCGCGGTGCTGGCGTGGGTGCGGTCGCAGGACGGCCCGGTGCCGCCGGAGGTCGGGGACGTCGTCGACGGCATCTCCGCCGCCGGCGGGACGCCGTTGCTGCTGGCTGTCGCGTCGTCGGACGGCGCGCGGGTGCTCGGCGTCATCCACCTCAAGGACGTCGTCAAGGAGGGCATGGCCGAGCGCTTCGCGGAGCTGCGCCGGATGGGCATCCGCACGGTGATGATCACCGGTGACAACGAGCGGACCGCGCGGGCGATCGCCGCGGAGGCCGGGATCGACGACGTCCTGGCCGAGGCGACGCCGGAGGACAAGCTGGCGCTGATCCAGCGCGAGCAGTCCGGTGGCCGGCTGGTGGCGATGACCGGGGACGGGACGAACGACGCCCCGGCGCTGGCGCAGGCCGACGTCGGGGTGGCGATGAACACCGGGACGACCGCGGCCAAGGAGGCCGGGAACATGGTCGACCTGGACTCCGACCCGACGAAGCTGATCGAGATCGTGGAGATCGGCAAGCAGCTGCTCATCACCCGCGGGTCGCTGACCACGTTCTCCATCGCCAACGACCTGGCGAAGTACTTCGCCATCCTGCCGGCCATGTTCGCCGGGGTCTTCCCGGGGCTGGACGCGCTGAACGTGATGCGGCTGTCCTCGCCGGAGTCGGCGATCCTGTCGGCCGTCGTGTTCAACGCGCTGATCATCGTGGCGCTGGTGCCGCTGGCGCTGCGCGGCGTGAAGTACCGGCCGGCGTCCGCGTCGGCGATGTTGCGCCGCAACCTGCTGCTCTACGGCGTCGGCGGCGTGGTGCTGCCGTTCGTCGGGATCAAGCTCATCGACCTGCTGGTCTCTCTCATCCCCGGGATCGCGTGATGTCCGCTCTGCGTTCGGGCCGCCAGCTGGTGGCCGCCGTCCGTGCCCTGCTCGTCGCCACCGTGGTGCTCGGGCTGGCCTACCCGCTGCTGATGACGGGCGTCGCCCAGCTGATCGCGCCGGGCCGTGCCGACGGGTCGCTGGTGACGTCTCCCGACGGCACCGTCGTGGGGTCGTCGTTGATCGGGCAGTCGTTCACCGACTCCGACGTCGACCCGCTGCCCGAGTACTTCCAGACCCGGCCGTCGGCTTCGGACTACGACGGCGCGGCGTCGGGTGGGTCGAACCTGGGGCCGAACTCCGAGGAGCTGGTCGCCGCGGTGGGGGAGCGGCGGGCTGACGTGGCCGCCTTCAACGGGGTCGAGGCGTCGGAGGTGCCGGCCGACGCGGTGACGGCGTCGGGATCCGGGCTCGATCCGGACATCTCGCCGGAGTACGCGGCGCTGCAGGTGGCTCGCGTCGCCGAGGCGCGCGGGGTGCCGGTGGACGACGTCCAGGCGCTGGTGGACGAGCACACCGACGGGCGGGACCTCGGCTTCATCGGGGCGCCGCACGTGCGGGTGCTGGAGCTCAACCTGGCCCTCGACCAGCGCTTCGGCGCCGAGGGGTGACTACCGTCCTCCAGCGGTGGACACGCCGTGTACCGCTGGGGGACCCCCTCACCGAGACCTTCTCGGTGGCATGTAGAGTTCTCCACGGCTCGGACACACCAGACCGGGTCGGCAAGGGGCTGTGGCGCAGCTGGTAGCGCACCACACTGGCAGTGTGGGGGTCAGGGGTTCGAGTCCCCTCAGCTCCACCCCGATGACCAGGCCGTTCCTCCTCCGGAGGGGCGGCCTGAGTCGTGGTTGGTGCCAGCGTGGTGGCCACCGGTGCAGATGCGGTGCCGGGTCAGGCGGACAGCGCGTCCCACCCGGTCCGCCGTGCGCACCCGGCGCTCGGCCCGCCCACCTCGCGCGGGAGGGAACCCGGTCGTGGGGTGAGACGGCGGCCGTCATTAGCCGGCTTGTCGGCTGCGAGGGTCCAGGGCGCCCGCTGAGTATGCTGGAGTACTAGTACTCCTGTGTTATATTCATGTCGTGTTGATCGACTGGACCGGCGAATTCGATCGCTGGTACGACCAGTTGATCGAGCGCGCCGAAGGTGGTGATCGACGTTCGTTCGAGCAGCTCGCACTCGTCGACGCCGAGCTCGGCGTCCTGCAGGAACTCACAGCTGTACCGGATGCGGACACGCCGACGCTGCGACGGGTTCTCCAGTCGCGCCGCCACCAGGTCTGGCGGGTGGCCCACCCCTTCAGCCCTGGCACCGCGATCCGTTTGATCGTCTGGTTTCCGCCCGATCGCCCCGGGGAGGTCGTCTTGGTGCTGTTGGGCGCCGACAAGGCCCGCATGGGCGATGTGTTCTACGACAGCGTCGGGCCGCGGGCCGACGCCGCTACCGAGAGCTACCTGCTTCGCACCCGTACCGAAGGAGACAGGGATGAGTGAACGGGCCACGTTCGTCGGACCCGAACGCGCTGCGGAGAAGATGGCGCGGGCCCGTGCCATCCCCGGTGTGAAGGAGCGCTCCGCACAGGTCCGGGCCGAGATGGTCGAGACCGACCGAGTCCACGCAGCAGGTCTCGCAGAGATCCGGAAGGCCGCCGATCTGACGCAGGTCGCACTGGCTACGCAGATGGGCGTGGCCCAGACGGTCATCAGTCGCCTGGAGCGTCAGCACGACATGCTCCTATCCACGCTGACCCAGTATTTGACGGCCGCTGGCGACCATCCACGCATTGTCGTGACGGTGGACGGCCAAGACATCGAATTGGACTTGGCCAACCTTGTCGGGTGAGCGCGCGCTGCGCCAGGTCGCCGCGGGACCACAGGTCGAGAACTTGTCTACGAACGTCGAGCTGCCACCTCGCCCACTCGAGATGCTTGGTAAGCGCGTTTGATGCGCTCATCGGCAAGATGAAGCGTCGCCTCCATGCCAGGGTGGCAACCACCCGAGCACACGCAACGCTCCACGTCAGTCCCAGAGCGCCTGGCCCATGCGGTCCGCGGCGTCCCGGCCGAGGGCTGGCATGACGTGGCTGTAGGTGTCCGTCGTCGTGCGCATCTGTGCGTGGCCGAGCACCTCCATGACGACTCGAGGATGCACGCCCTCGGACAGCAGCAGGGTCGCCGCGGTGTGCCGCCCGTCGTGCAGTCGGACCTCGCGCACCCCCGCCTCCTGAAGGAGGGCTTTCCAAGCTCGCCAGTCCGACTTGCGTTCGACTGGCCGGCCGTTGGGCTGCCCGAAGACGAGGTCGTGGTCCTCCCACAACGAGCCGGCGGCGACTCGCTCCTCGAGTTGGGCCGCCCGGTGCGCCTTCAACGCCTGCACGAGTGGTGTGGGCAGCGCCAGATTGCGGCGGCTGCGGTCGGCCTTCGGTTCCTCGTAGATCAGGCCCCGCCCGCTAAGCCGGTGCAGTCCGCGTCGGACGCTCAGCGTGCCGTTGTCCAGGTCCACGTCGCTCCATCGCAGAGCGAGGGCTTCGGACTGGCGCAACCCGACGGCCAGCGCCACGGTCCACCGGGCCGCGTTGCGGTGGGTCAGCGCGGCGGCCATGACCTGCTTGACCTCCGCCGCGGTCAGCGGCAGGGCGGTTTCGGGTCGCCTGACCGCGGGCGGATCTACGAGGGTGGCGACGTTGCGCGCGACCTTCCCGCGCTGCGAGGCGATGCGCAGGGCGCGGGACAGAACCCGATGCGCGCGGAGGATCGAGGCCGGGCCCAGGCCCTTGTCGCTGAGCGCGGCATAGAGACGCTCCAGGTGCTCTGGCTGCAGCCGGTCCAGCCGGTGATGCCCGATGCCCGGGCGCAGGTGCAGCCGCACAGTGCTGCGGTAGCTCTCCAGAGTCCGCGCGCGGACCTTCCGCGCCGCGATGTTGTCCAGCCAGTGGTCCAGCCATTCACCGACCGTGGGTGCGCGGCCGGCCGCGTCCACCATCCCAGCGTCCCGCTTGGCCTCGAGGGCACGGACCTTGGACACCACGTCGGCGCGCTTGGCGGCGGAGACGTGGCGTCGGTCGCGCCGGCCGTTCTCCTTCTTCCCCATGGAGACGAAGCCGTGCCACCGGCCGTCCTCGTCCTGGTAGATGGAGGACTCACCGCTGGCACGCTTCCTCTGCTCCGACGTCCGTCGACGCCGCGGTTGCGTGCTGTCTGGTTCGTTGGCGTCCGTCATCGGTCGCTCCCTGCGTCGCTGGTTCAGACTCGGCGTCGAGTGTCGTGGTGCGCGCGGACCTCGGGTGCTGGGAATCCACAAGTCAGGCTCGTTCCACCGGGTCGGAGGTGAGCTCGAACAAGCCGCGCTGGTTCGTGCTGGTTCGCCGGCGTCGGCGCGGGGGAGCCGGAGCGCTCGGCGCGGGAGCCTCGAGCCGACGGACGTAGCGCTCGAGCTCGGCCCGGGGGAGGCGGCAACTCCTTCCGATGTGCACCGGGCGCAGCTCGCCGGCCTTCATGAGGGTGTAGATCGTGGTGCGGCCGACGCGGAGCAGCTCCGCGGCCTCCTCGGGGGTGAGCAGCAGCGGCTCGCTGGGCACCGGCTCCCGAGGTCGCTGCGCGTGGCCCATGTCGCCCTCCTCGTCGGCTGGCCTCGTGCGCCGGCTCTTGGCGCGGCAGCCCACCTGAAGAAGGCGCCATTTTCGGCCGATTGGTGACACTGCCGCGGCAATCTCCTGTATCTCTCCGGTTCTTCTCCTGTGGCCAGGGACTGCGGGCTCCGTGCGGCCGACAGGCCGGCCGCGTCAGCGGGACGGACCGGGGTGACGTAAGAGGACGCAGGTGACCGAGCGGTGTCACCCCGGAGGATGGTGGGACGTCACCCCGGTCGAGACCAGAGGATCGGGGCCTGCGCGGGCGCGGTCGGTTCGCCGTCGGCCGCCGATCTCCAGCCCGGTGGTCGAGCCTGCCGGCGCGACCGCGGTGGCCGGGGCAGCGGACACCTCCATACCAAGCGTCCCTAGGAGCTCGTGGAGCAGGTCTGCCTCCTTCACCCGGGCCGGTTACGGCGAGCGCGGAGCCGCTTCGAGGATTTAGACCGCGTGCAGGTCGTGCCCGCGCACCGGCGATCACGGGGCGCCTCGCACCGGCCGCTCCGCTCCTCGCCTGCGGCCGGCTTTGAGGGCGCGGCCGCGCAGGCGTCTGAACGGGACAGCAGCGCTGTAGCCCAGCTCGCTGTCCGGGCCGCGCCGCTCACCACGGTCGCCGGCCGAGCAGCCCTCTGCTGAGCTCGTGCTGCTGCCTCTCCATGCCGTCCGCCGAACCCGCAGCAAGATCACGAGCCGACACACCTGGTGCATCCAGGCCGAGCGAATCCGTTGTGACGAGAAGTGCGCCAGCATCGGGCGGCTCGTCGGGCGTGAACGCGCCGGGGTGACGTCGGTGGCGTCGACGACCCGGACGACGCCGGTGCGATCGCTCGGCGGTTCGGTGCACCGGCTCTCCGGGCATGCGCTCGGGCGCTGTCGTCTCCCGCTACCGGATGAGGATTGAAGTTTCCTGGCTCAGCGCACGTCCGGGGCGCCGGTCCGGCAGGCCCGCCGGCGATAGGCCTCCATCACGGGCTGCAGTGCCCGACTGAGGGCGGGCAGGTCGCGGTCGTAGACGCGGCCGTCGTCCAGCTGTCGGGTCAGCTCGCCCAGTAGCGTCGGCCAGTCCCGCCGGGTCGGCTCCAGGGGGACGCGGACCTGGACCCGCCGTTCGATCACCTGCACTGCGCTTCGGCCGGAGTTCGCCGCGCGGCTCTGCTCCCAGGCTCGGTGCCGGCAGGTGGCTGAGCACCACTTGGGGATCGGACCCCGGCCGCGCGGCGTGATCGGCCCAGCACACCATCCGCAATTCGTGGCGGCGGTGCGCTGTTCGCGCCCGCGCGCCGAAGCGCCGGCCTGATCCGCATCGGCGGGCTCGGTCGGCGTCGGGGCGACATGTTGCCGCCGCTGCTGCTCACGAACTCGGCGGCGGGCCCGGTGCTCGGGGGTTCCGCTGGTTCCCATGCCGCAAGTCTGCCGGCAGTCCCCCCGTAACTCGTCACCACGAGTTCGGCGACCCCGAAGTGCATGAGGTGTGTCGGATCGTGATCTTGATGAGGGGGAGGGGTCAGCGGGCCGGGAGAATGACGATCACCGGAACCACGGCAGGCGTGCTGGTCGGCATCGTCAGACGCCAGGAGCTGCCTTGCCGCGGGGATGGGATGGTGCATCGCGTCGAGGGAGGATCAGCAGTTGCGCCGGTAGACCTACCCCAGGCGTCGGCGCTGCCCTTCCGAAAGGCCGCCCCAGATTCCGAATCGCTCGTCGTTGAGCACGGCGTGCTCGAGACAGGGATCCCGTACAGGGCACCGACTGCAGACATCTTTCGCCGGACCGGTCGATTCCCCCTTCTCGGGGAAGAACAGGCCAGGATCGGTCTGGGCGCACAGCGCGTCGTCGCGCCAAGCGTCTGCGCCCGTGGGCGGCGGCAGCCCATCGTTCGGATAGCTCATGGAATCCAACGGACGGCCGTAGAACGGGGTCGGTCCGTCCTCCGCCTCGTGCTGTGAGTCACCCGCCAAAGCGGTACCTCCCGTCCAACTTCTGCGGGGTGCCTGCCGTGCTCTCGACGGGCGGGTGCTGCACCGGTAGTGCCCAGCAGGCAACCGACGCAACCTCTGGGGCCGGGGCGCACAGTCCCCGGCTGTCATCAGGGATCGGTGGACCAGCCCATGCTGCGGCCGCCGCCAGGATGAGTTCCGCCTGGAGGCATAGCGGTCATACGGGCGTGACGGGTGCCCGGCTCTCGTCACCGTGGAGGATGCGCGCGGCGTGTGCGCGGCGACGGTCCAGCCAGGTCATGACCGGGGTCGCGGTCACGCCGTGCAGGACGATGGAGGCGGCGACCACCAGCCCGACGGTGGCCCACAGGGTTCGGGCCTCCGGGAAGGCCGCCTCGCCGAGGGCGTAGCTGACGTAGTAAAGGGAACCGATGCCGCGGACGCCGAAGAAGGCGATGACGCCGCGCTCCCGGGGACCGGTCTCGCTGCTCTTGAGTCCGATCCACCCGGCGACGGGCCGGATGACGAGGAGGAAAAGCGCGACCAGGGCGGCCATGCGCCAGCTGACGTCGTCGAGGAGGCCGCGGCTGATCGCGCCGCCGAGCAGAACCAGCAGCACGATGGTCAGCAGTCGTTCTGACTGCTCCACATAGGTGTGCAGCACGCGGTGCCGGCCGTGCGACCGCTCGGCCGCGCGCAGGGTGCAGGCACACACGGAGACCGCGATAAAGCCGTAGCCCTCGACCGCCTCGGTCGCGCCGTAGGCCAGCAGGATGCTGGCCAGCGCGACGAACCCTTCCCCGCGCTCGGCCAGCCCGAGACGCTCGGCCGCCGAAGAGAAGAAGAGCCTCCGGAGCAGCCAGCCCACTGCGAGTCCGACGGTCACGCCGGCCGCGATCCGCCAGGCGACGTCGAGTGCCAGCCACTTCCCCAGCCAACCGGAGGGAGCCACGCCCACGGTCGCCATCGCGATGGCGGCGTAGGTGAAGGGGAACGCCAGACCGTCGTTCAGGCCGGCCTCGGAGGTCAGCGCGAACCGTGCTTCGTCCTCGCTCTCCTCGTCGTCCGTGGGCTCGGCGACCTGGACCTCGGTGGCCAGCACGGGATCGGTCGGCGCCAGCGCGGCGCCCAGCAGCAACGCCGCGGCGGCACCCAGGCCGAGCAGCCATCCGCCGAGGAGGGCGACGGCCGCGATGCACAGCGGCATCGTGATTGCCAGCAGTCGCCAGGTGACCATCCATCGGCGCCAACCCGGCGGTCGGTCCAGGGCCAGCCCGGCGCCCATCAACGAGACGATGACGCACAGCTCGGTCAGGTGGGTGGCGATCGTCCCGTGCTGGAGAGGATCGGGGGAGGGGAGTTCGTCGACCAGTCCGAAGACGAGGACGCCGAGCCCGAGGAAGACCATCGGCAGCGAGATCGGCGCCCGCTGAAGAAGCCGGGGGAGGAGCGCGGCGAGCAGAGCGCCCGCTCCGGCCGCAGCGTAGAGAAGGCTGGGTGCGTCGGGCACGAAGACCTCAGCGCTCCGCTCGTGCGAGGGAAGTTCTCGCCAGGTCCGGTTCAGGCTTGCGCTGCTCGGCGTCGTCGGAGGTCATCGAAACGTCGGCGATGGCCTTGCCGTCGAGCAGGAACGCCCGGTACCAGGCCAGCGCGTGGTGGTGGTTGCTGTCCACCAGGGTGCCGTCAACATCGAAGATGGCGGTGTCGGGCATGCGGATCTCCTCCGACCAGTGCGGTGTGGGTCAGCGGGAAGCGAGCTCGCGGACGGCCCGCACGATGGCGGCGGCGTCGATGCCCGCGGCGTGAAGCAGTTCGTCAGGCTTGCCCGACGTGGGCATCTCGGTGACCGCCAGCTTGATCACGGGCGCGGTCACCGACCGTTCGGCGAGCGCGGCGAGCACGGCGTCCCCCAGGCCGCCCTCTGGCCAGTGGTCCTCGACCGTCACCAATCCACGGGTCTCCTCCGCCGCCTTGATCAGGGCTTCGGCGTCGATCGGCTTGATGGAGTAGCAGTCCAGCACGCGGACCTGAACGCCTTCGGCGTCGAGGGTGTCCGCCGCCCGCTCGGCCTGGTCCACGGTGATGCCGGCGGCGACCACGGTGATCTGGTCGTCTCGCTCATACGTGCGGACCAGCCTGCTGCCGCCGATGCGGATGTCCTCGTCCGAGCTGGTGCGTACCGGGGTCTTGCCGCGCAGGGTGCGCAGGTAGCTGATCCCGGGGCGGTCCGCCATCGCCGCCACCAGGCGCACGGTCTGGTTGGCGTCCGAGGGGTGCAGCACCGTGCTGCCGTGTACGGCCCGGAACGCCGCGAGGTCCTCGAGGGCCATCTGCGACGGCCCGTCCTCGCCGATGGACACGCCTGCGTGCGAGCCGACCAGCCGCAGGTCGGCGCGGGAAATGGCGGCCATCCGGACGAAGTCGTAGCCGCGGGCGAAGAACGCCGCGAACGTGGAGGCGAAGGCGGTGTAGCCCCGCACCTGCATGCCGACCGCGGCGGCGACCAATTGCTGCTCGGCGATGAACATCTCGAAGTAGCGGTCGGGATGGGCTTGAGCGAACAGCTCGGCGTAGGTGCAGTTCGACACCTCGCCGTCCAGGGCCACGATGTCGCCGCGCTGCGCGCCGAGAGCGGCCAGCGATCGCCCGTACGCCTCTCGGGTGGCGATCTGCACGCCGATATCCCAGGAGGGCAGCTCCTGCCCGCCCGGCGGCTCGATCGGCGCGAGCCGATCGCCGGTGGGACGGGCGACGCGCACGTGAGATCGCGCGAGCCACCGAGCTCGGCGATCGCGGCGTCCGGGTCGTCGAGCGGCTTGCCGTGCTTGTCCGGCTGGTCCTCGACGACGGTGACGCCCCGGCCCTTGAGGGTTCGGGCGATCAGCACCGAGGGCCGGCCGGTGGTGCCGGCGGCCTCGGTGAGGGCGGCGTCGATGGCCTCGACGTCGTGGCCGTCGAGCACGATGGCGTGCCAGCCGAAGGCCCGGGCGCGGGCGGCGTAGGCCTCGAGGTTCCAGCCGAGCATCGTCTCGCGCGTCTGCCCGAGCCGGTTGACGTCGATGATGGCGGTGAGGTTGTCCAGGCCGGCGAAGCCGGCGTGGGCGAAGGCCTCCCACATCGAGCCCTCGGCCATTTCCGAGTCCCCGCACAGCACCCACACCCGGTAGGGCAGCCGGTCCAGCCGCTTGCCTGCCTCGGCGATGCCCACCGCGATCGGTAGGCCCTGTCCGAGGGAGCCGGTGGCCACGTCGGTCGGCGGGATCCGGGGGGTGGGGTGGCCCTCCAGCCGGCTGCCGAGTCGGCGGAAGGTCAGCAGCTCTTCGTCGGCGATCGCGCCGGCGGCCTTGAGCATCGCGTAGTACAGCGGTGAGGCATGGCCCTTGGAGAAGATCAGGTGGTCGTTGCGCGGGTCCTCGGGCCGGTCGTAGTCCAGGTGCAGGTGGCCGAGCAGCACGGCCATCAAGTCGGCGGCCGACATCGACGACGTGGGGTGCCCGGAGCCCCCGGCGGTGCTGCAACGGATGGAGTCCACCCGCAACTGCTGGCCCAGTTCGCGGTGGAACGCGGCGTTCTGCACCGGGGACTCTGCGCGCGGGGATCGGATCATTCCGGGATCAGCTCGTCCCGCTTGGCGGCGACGGTGGCGAACAACTGGTCGAAGGAGGCGACGAACTTCTCCACGCCGTCGCGTTCGAGCACGGCGGTGAGGTCGTCGTAGTCGATGCCTGCCTCGGCGAACCGCTCCAGCGTGCGGCGGGCGCCGTCGACGTCCCGCTCGAGGGTGTCGGCGACGGCGCCGTGGTCCAGGAACGCCTCCAGGGTGTCCCGGGGCATGGTGGTGACGGTGTCCGGGCCGATCAGCTGCTCGATGTAGAGCGTGTCCCGATAGGCGGGGTTCTTCACGCCGGTCGAGGCCCACAGGCAGCGCTGCGGGATGGCTCCGGCTGCGGCGAGGTCGTCCCAGACCGCGCCGGTGAACAGCTGCAGGTAGGTCTGGTAGGCCAGCTTGGCGTTCGCGATCCCGAGGGTGCCCTTGAGGTCGTCGTGGTCCTCGACCGCATCGAGCCAGCGGTCGGCCTCGGTGTCCACGCGAGAGACGAAGAACGATGCGACCGAGGCCACCGCGCGCAGGTCGCCGCCGCTGCTCTGCAGCCGGCGCAGCCCGCGGATGTATGCCTGCGCCGCGGCACGGTGGCGCTGCAGGGAGAACAGCAGAGTGACGTTGACCGGGATGCCTGCGGCGATGGTCTCCTCGATCGCCGGTATACCGGCCTCGGTGCCGGGGATCTTGATGAACAGGTTCGGTCGGTCGATCATCGCGTGCAGCCGCGCCGCCTCCGCGACGGTGGCGTCGGTGTCGTGCGCCAGGTGCGGATCGACCTCCAGCGACACCCATCCGTCGCGAGTGGCGTCCCCGCGGCCGTGGACCTCGGCGAGCACGTCGCAGGCGTTCTGGATGTCGGTGCGGGCCAGGGCCAGGAAGACGTCCTTGGGATCGTCCTCGGTGGCCAGGACGTCGCGGAACTGGTCGTCGTAGGCGTCGCCCTCGCCGATGGCTGCGGCGAAGATCGTCGGGTTGGAGGTGACCCCGCGCACGCCGTCCTTCACCAGGCCGGCGAGGTCCCCGTCCTGGACGAAGCGGCGGGACAGGAAGTCCAGCCACGGGCTCTGGCCGTGCTCGGTCAGCTGCTGGAGCGGAGTGGTCACGAACGCCTCCTAAGGTTGGCCCGGCCGATGCCGCGAGGGCCGTCCGGGAGGACGACTGCGGTGTCGGCCGGCATGTACAGGTGATTGCCGAGGCGGTCTCTCCCCGGTCGGCCGGTGTGCCGATGGCGGACGAGCCGGTACACCACGGGCGTCCCGTCGCAGATCAGATCGACCTGGTCGAGCAGGCGACCGGAATCAACGCTCCACTCCCGGCCGTGCGCCGGGCCGCAGTAGGCACGGGCGCAGGCGCGGTCGCTGCCGGGCGGCCGGCCCGGACACGGGGGCACGGTGTCCGGGCCAGCCGGCAGGCTGAGCGTCGTCACGAGGATCAGGCGTTGTCGGTCTTGATCGGCTGGTCGTCCCGCTGGGCGTCCTCGTCGGTGGTCAGCGTGACGCCGCCGGCGTCGTCGGCCGGTTCGACTGCACCGTCGTCGGAGGGCAGACCCGAGACGTCGACGTCTCGATCAGCGGGGGAGGGTGTCGGAGAGGTCATCACCGGGGCTCCTGGTTCGTCGGGATTGGCTGTTGGTCCACGCTCGGTTCCTGGCCGCGGCGGTGGACATGGCACGCGTCGGGCTGGATTGCGGGATCGCGCGGGGTGGGCTGTAGGGCTGAACAAGCCCACGGGTCAGGCGGTCACCCGCTCACGCGTCGAAGCCGGCGCGGTCGATCTTTCGGTGGTAACGCTCACCGAGCTTGCCGCCAAGGATGGCTCCCACCAACGTGACGACCAGGGCGGCGACCAGCGCGATGATTCCGGCGGTGGTAGCGGTGTTCCCGTCGATCGGGATGCTGGGCAGGTTCAGCTGGCCGAGGACGTTGTACTCCGAGCCGAGCACCGCACCCGCGATCGCGAGCGCTACGGTCGCCAGCAGCCCGAGAACCCAGACCGCGACGCCCTGCTTGATCCCGTCGAAGCGGGCCATCCGGCCGGCGACGTAGCCGCCGGCCAGGTAGGCCAGGAAGAGGACGACGAGCAGCGTGATGCCGCCGACGAGGCCGATCGTGTCGGCCTGCGCGGTGGCCTGATCGGCGGCTGCTTCCGGGTTGGAGACCTGCGTGAGCCCGAAGGCCACACCGGCGGCTGACAGCAGGGCCAAGAGCAGCACGGCAAGGCCGTTGGCGGACAGCCAGCCGAAGAACGCGGCTCCCCACTTCAGGCCCCCGTGCCGCTCGTGCTGGGCATCGACGGCGTCGCGGGCGGCACCCTTGGTGGCATGCGCGCCGGCGTCGGTGCTGGCGCGTGGATCGTTAGCGGTCACGATTCTCCTTGAGGGAAGCGGCAGGCCCGGGAGGTGCCGGTAGTGACGGCCAGATGCCGGTAGAAGCCGGTCCGTTCAGGGCCTGTGGTGAGACGACTGCACCGCGGCGGCTGTTTCCACGCGCGTGGGGTCGTCTGGTCTCAATGCCCTCGTGCTTACGAGGTAAACCGAGACTCGGCGCTCTCTGGCTGAGCGCCCTTGCGAACGGCGCCCTGGCCCGTGGCTCACAGCCGGTGGAGGCAGCTCGCATCGCTCGCCCGTCGAGCACGAGGAATGTCGCGGCTGCGTCCGTCGCCGCGTGTGCGCGGCTGGGGGGAGCAGCGGCGTGGTCGCCTGGATCGGTGCTCGGACGCGCTGCGCTCGAGCTCGGTCGCCGCGCCAGGATCCGGCGCGGCGACCGAGGCCTCAACTGCTCAGGGCGACCGTGTTCTTGGCGGCCTCGACGTGATGGCCCTGCGCGTCCAGCTGTGCGGCCGCTGCCGTGTCGGTGACGCCGACCTGCGCGGCGAACCCCGCGGCATGCGGAACGAGGGTGCCCTGCAGGTCGATGACGTCGCCCGCCTCCACCTGGTACGGCGATTCGCCGCCGCCGGTGAGCTGGACCCAGATCCGCTCGCTGTCCGACGTCCCCACCCAGAAGCCCTCGTCAGCGGGGACCTCGAGCACCTGGACGGCGGTGCCCTGGACGTCCTGGCCGGTCACTCCACTCAGCGCACTCGCCGGGTCGGCCTGCGTGGTGAGGGGGAGCACTGACGTCGTCCCGGCGGTGAGGGTGCCGGCCTGCCCAGCGCCGGCCTGACCGGCCCCCGTGCCGGCGGTCGGGCTCGCGGAGCCCGTCGTGCTCGGACTCGGGTCGGTCGGGCTGCTGCTCGTTGAGCTTGGCGAGCTGTCGGAGGTCGAACGGCCGGCGGCCGAGGCGTCGTCATCGTCGTCTCCGCCGCACTGGCTGAGCAGTAGGGAGCCCAGAACGATCGCGGCCAGCAAGAGCAGGAGCGGCAGAGGTCACGCCGGGCGACGCTTCCGCTCGGACGCGCCGACGGGAGTCGCGCCGACCTGGCGGCGGGGGTGGGGATCGGGAGTGGTCATGACTTCCTCGAGTTCAGCGGCGCGCCTCGTCGGGACGGCACGCAGGGTGGAGGTGCCGCGCTCCGAAGGCGCGACGCACCGTGACTCAGGGGTCACGGAGACATGGAAGCGGTCCTCGTTCGGCCGAGGTATCGCGGCGCTCGACAGCCGAGCGCGGGACCGAGACGCAGAACGGCGGACGTCTCGCCGACGTCCGCCGTCCTGGTTCTGGCTGGCTGCTCAGCGCTCGGAAGCGCCACCCCGTCCGTTGGACGGCAGCTGCTGGGTGTCGCCGGCGCCCCCGGCGTACTGGCGGGCCTCCGAGCGGACAGCGTCGATCGGATCGGTGCCCCGCGCCTCGGCCGCAGCGCGCGGCGCCTCGGACTCGACCTTGGCCAGGGCGCTCTCCCATCGCTGACGCATGGGCGCGATGCCACCGCCACCGACCGCAACGACGACGACGCCGACCACGGTGGCCAGAGATGCGTAGAGCACAGCGTTGACCACGTTCTGCGCGATCTGCAGCTGGTTCAGGGCGGCGATCACGCCGAGGGCGAGGATCACGACGGAGGCGGCGTTGGCCAGCACCGCACCGTAGGACAGCCCGCCCAGCGTGCCCTGCAGGAGAAGCTTCACGCCGGCCGCCACCGCCGAGGCGATGACCAGGATGAGGATGGCAACGAAGAGCTTGGGCAGGTAACCGATGACCGCGCCGAGGTAGTCGCTGATCGGATTGGGTCCGAAGACGCCGAACGCGGTCGAGAGCACGAACAGCATCACCGCGTAGAAGACGATCTTGGCGAGGATGTCGGACGCGTCGTACTTCGACTTGGCCAGCGCCTTCTTGACCCCGCCGCGCTCGACGGCCTGGTCGAAGCCCACCCGCTCGAGCAGCTTGTTGATCACCCGCTGCAGCACCTTGGCGATGATGAAGCCGATGATCAGGATGACGAGGAATGCCAACAGCTTGGGGAGGAACTGGATCAGCTGGTCGAGCAGATCGCGGAACGATTGACTGATGTCGTTCATGGGTCCTTCTGGGGTAGGGCGCTCCGCAACCTGCGACGCGCGGGAGATGACTCAGATGCAGCTGCTCGAGTGCGCAGTCGCTAGGTGCCCGTGCCCCGCTCTGCCCCCGGAGCGGGGCACGAGCCAGCCCGAGGTCAGCGGCGGGGGTCGACCCCGTCGGTGTCGAGCTCGATCTGCTCCTTGCGCACCTGCTCGCTCACCTGCACCTGCTCGGTGACCGTCTCGGTGTCCAGCCGCACGCGCTCCACCGGCACCGCCTCCTTCTGGACGACCGGGCGCTCGGCGTGCAGGACGACCTCGTGCTCCTCCTCGGAGATCGCCGGCCCGTCCAGGGCGTTGCCGATGTTGGCGTCGGTGATCGGCTCACGCTCGATCCGGACCTCCTCGCGGCTGACCGGCACCGTCTGGGTCACGTTCTCCGTCACCACGCGCTTGCGCAGCCGGACCCGCCCGGCCTCGACCCGCTGGGTGCCGACTCGCAGCTGCTCCTCGGACCGGGTCATCGCCGCGTCGGTCGCCGGCCCGGAGGTGTCGCGACCGACGACATCGTTCGCCTGCAGCTGCGTGCCGGCGTCGCTGTCGGCGTAGCCCACGCCGTAGTACCGGTAGAGCTCGGCCTCTTCCTCGGGCGAGAGGTGACCGTCGGCGTCGACACCGGGCGCGTCCTTGACCTTGGCCTTGGTGTACGGGAAGCGGACCCGGTCGCCGTCCACGGAGGCCTGGGCCAGCGGCACGAAGGACTCCTTCGTGCCGAACAGGCCGGTGTTGACCGTGGCCCACTCGGGGCGTCCGGTCTCGTCGTCGAGGTAGACCTCGCCGATGCGGCCCAGCTTGTCGCCATTGTTGTCGACGGCGGTGCTGCCGATGAGCTGGTCGATCTGCTGCTCGGTGATCATGGGACTCCTCTGACGTGGGGACGGTGACGCCGCGTGCGGGCTGTTCCGCTGTCGTGGCTTGGGCTCAATGCCCTCCTGCTTACGCGATAAACCAGCCGTGCTTACGCGATAAACAAAGGCCCGTGGAAGCGCTCGATCCCCAGCGCTCGCCCGCGTCATTCCTGCTGTGCCTCACGTTTCGGCCGAGGGGGTTCCGGGCCATCACACGTCGCGGGACGCCGGACCAGCGCCCGGCATGCGGCGCCGATGTCCAACCAGCGGCATCGCGGGAGGAGCACTCATGGACAGCAGGAGCGAGCAGATCGACCCCGACTCACCAGAGGCTCGGGGAGGAGCAGCCGGCACCATCCCGGCCGGGCCGCCGGCGACAGGTCGGGTGGCGCTGGATCGCCGGCTGGTGCTCGGGGCGGCCATCGAGTTCATCGACGAGCACGGGTTCGAGGCGTTGACCATGCGCCGCCTCGGCGCACGCCTCGGCGTGGAGGGCATGGCTCTCTACCGGCACGTGCACGGGCGGAACGACCTCCTCGATGGAGTCGTGGAAACGGTCGTCGACGAGTTGTACGGGGATCCGGACGTGCACCTTGCTGCCGAGCACGGCTGGCAGGACTACCTCATCCGGCTGGCGCACGGCCTGCGCCGCATCGCGCTGGCACATCCCGCCGTCTTCCCCCTGCTCGCCACCCGTCCGCCCGCGGCACCGTGGGTGCGACCGCCGCTGCGCAGCCTGCGGTGGGTCGAGTCGTTCCTGGAGGCGTTCAACACCAGCGGCTTCACCGAGGAGGCGACCGTCGTTGCCTACCGTGCCTACACCAGCTTCCTGCTGGGACACCTGATGCTCGAAGTAGCTCAGCGCGGCGTGCCGATCAGTCCGCTCGACGAAGCCGAGCCTCAGACGGCAGCGTCAGTGGACCTCGACGAGTTCCCCCACCTCCAGCGGATGCAGCCGCTGCTGTCCCAGGACGAGTCGGCGGCCGAGTTCGAAGAATCCCTCGAGAACCTGCTGAACCGGTTGGAGCGGATCCTGTCTGAGTCGCGGCCCGGGCGCGGCCGCAGAGGTTGAAGACAACGGACCGCATTCGGTGGCCGACCACGGCGGCGGGCCGACGCCAGGGTCGAGACGTGCGCGCTTGCACGTCAGCTGCGCTTCGGTCGAGGCAGTGGTCGGGCACCGGCATTGCGGTGACAGGAATGTGCCCCGCCGCAGCGAAAACGGGCAGCTTCTTCTTGTGTGGAGGCGGAGCGCCTTGGGAAGAAGTCTGTTTACATCGTCAACACCGACGATGATCGCGACGAGCCGGAGGCAAAGGAGCGTCGCGGAAATCCGGCCGGAAAGCCCCGACCGGCGACCCGCGCGGTGGCCGCGACGGGCGCTCGCTGCTCCCTGTCGGCACGTCCCGCGAGACCGACTTCCCACACGTCGCACGACACCGAGAAGGGCTTGCCATGGCAGAGCGAGAGCACCAGTTGGCCGAAGCAAACGAGAGGGAGTCTGCCTCGACGCACGTGGACGTCGTGGTGTCGGAGGAACGGCTCCGCGTCTCGACCCTCGCCGAACCTGTCGAGCGGGTGATCATCGGCAAGCGCGTGGTCACCGAGACGCGCACGCTGACCGTCGAGGTTCGCCGGGAGGAGCTGTACACCGAGCGACTGGCGGCGGACGGCGGGAGCGCCGCGGACGGCCGGTCGCAGGACGAGATCGTGCTCGTGCTGCACGAGGAGGTCCCGGACGTCGTCCTCACGGTTGTGCCGACCGAGCGGGTGCATCTGTCTCGGGTGCAGCTCACCGAGGAGGTTCCGATCACCGGAGCCGTGCGGCGCGAGCGCGTGGAGGTCGATCGGACGGACCAGCCGTAGCGGACCGCGACGCCAGCACGGCAAACGACCGGTCCGGTGGCAGCCGGGCCCGGTGACCCCGTCCGAGACTCGAGGACGGGGTCACCGGGGAGGGGAATTCCGGCCCGCGGCCCACCGCCTATGGCGTGGGGAACAGCCGCCCGGCGTCCTCGCCGATCTCGAACATCTGCGCCGCCGGACCGACGCCCACGATCTGCGGGTCGACGGGGCCGATCACGTCGAGATCCTTGCCCTCGTAGGGCAGGGCGGTCAGGACATGGCGCATGGCCTCGATCCGGGCGCGCTTCTTGTCGTTGCTGCGCAGGACTGTCCAGGGGGCGTCGGCGGTGTCGGTGTAGAAGAACATCGCCTCCTTGGCCTCGGTGTAGGCGTCCCACTTGTCAAGGGACTCGAGGTCGGTGGGGGAGAGCTTCCACCGGCGCACCGGGTCCACGCTGCGCATGGCGAAACGGGTCCGCTGCTCGGCCTGTGACACGGAGAACCACATCTTGAGCAGCAAGATGCCACTGCGCGTCCACATCCGTTCGAGCTCCGGCGTCTCGCGCATGAACTCCAAGTACTCCTTGGGTGTGCAGTAGCCCATGACGCGTTCGACGCCGGCGCGGTTGTACCAGGACCGGTCGAACAACACGATCTCTCCGCCGGCCGGCAACTGACGCACGTACCGCTGGAAGTACCACTCCGATCGCTCGCGCTCGCTCGGCTTGTCCAGCGCGACGACTCGGGCGCCACGCGGGTTGAGGTTCTCGGTGAAGCGCTTGATCGTGCCGCCCTTTCCGGCGGCGTCCCGGCCCTCGAACACCAGCACGACCTTCTGCCCGGTGGCCTTTACCCAGTTCTGCATCTTGAGCAGCTCGATCTGCAGGTCCCGCTTGAGCGCGTCGTACTCCTTGCGCGACATTTTCCGGTCATAGGGGTAGCCCTGCTTCCATGTCTGGGTCGGATCGGGAGCGTCCGCGTTGGTCAGCGCGGCGGCCAGCCGCTCGTCGGCGGACATGGCCTCCTCGGGGTCCTCCTCGTCCAATGTGGCGGCGGTCGGCGACTGACGCACATCGCCGTCGGCGGCCGCGGAGGTGGTGGGCTCCTGCTCGGGGTCCTGCGGCCGGGCCTCGTCTGCGGCGTTGTCGGTCATCAGGGTCTGCTGTCGCTTGGAGGTGCGGGCCGGGCGTCGACGCCCCGTCCGGGTTCCGGACAGGACTTTCGGGGCGGTCGGCGCCTCGGGCGCGGAGGACTCGGCGGTCATGGCCGGCTGCATACCCATCCCCGAGGGCGCTGCCCCTCGATCCCGGTCAGGAACCGAGCGGCGGCGGACGTACGTCGACGACGGTCACGTTCACCTCGCTGGTGGTCAGGCCGGTGTGCGCCGCGAGATGCGCGGCGATCCGGTCGCGTACCAGTTGGGCGACAGAGGCGATGGGGACGCCGTAGTCGACGGCGATCTGCACATCGACGACGACGCGGGAACCCGCCACCCCGACATCGGTGGCGGCTTCCCCAGCGGAGCCGGCGATCTCGGCCAGAGACGGCGTCTCTCCGTGCCGGGTCACCGGGCGGCCACCGCCGAGGGCGACCGCGACGTGCGGCACGGATTCGGCGGCCAACCGGGCGACCGCGCCGATCACGCGTGCCGCGATGCGGGTCTGCCCTGTCGGATCGGTCAGGACGGCGTGCCAGGCGTTGCGGGACATCTCGCGGATCTGCGCCATGACCTCCTGCAGCAGGCTGGCCGGAGCCCGGACCTCTTCGGCCGCGAGGTCGGCGACGGGGGCCCACAGGTCGGCCAGCTCGGCCAGCGCGGCCCGGCAGCGCGGGCAGCCTCGCTGATGTGCCGCGTCCCGGGGGGGCGCCTGGTCGGCGACCTGGGCGAGCAGGTCATCGACACGGACGCCGCAGGGCAGCCGGTCCTCGTCCTTGCCGTTGCTCGGGAACACGCGACTCACCTCCACTCCTGCAACCGGGACAGCAGAGCTCTCCGCCCACGATGCGCCCTCACCTTGGCCGCTGTCTCGGAGATGCCGAGGATGCGCCCCGTCTCGGCGTGTGTGTAGTCGCCGAAGGCGGTCAGGACGAGTGGCGCGCGTTGGTCGAAAGGCAGCGACAGCAGCGCGGCGCGGACGGCGTCCCGACGCTGCGCGCGCAGGGCGAGGTCCTCCGCCGCCGGCGTCTGAGGAAGTCCTTCGGCGGCTCCGGGATCGTCGGGCAGGGCGACGGTCACCTTGCGAGCGCGCAGCACGTTGTGGCAGCGGTTGATCAGGATGCGCGTGATCCACGTGGAGAACCGGGCGTCGCCGCGGAAGCCGTCCAGGTGCTGCCAGGCCTGCAGGAAGGACTCCTGAACGGCGTCCTGGGCGTCCACGGGGGCACCCAGCAAGCGGAGCGCCACGGAGTAGAGCCGGTCCTGATGGGCACGGACGAGCGACGCGAAGGCGTCCTCGTTGCCCTGCACCGCCAGCGAGATCCAGTGCCGCTCCATCGGATCGGTCCCGCCGGCGACGGGCTCGGCGTTCCGGGTCACCGGTGAACCCCGCGCGTCCGAGGAGCCCTTGTGACCATCTGCTGTAACCCCTCGCGCCGTAGCCGTGTCCAAGGTGTGTAGGTCGGTGACCAGCGGGCATGAGCCGGTCACCCGTCGGTTTACGACGTTAACGTCCATCACGGAAGAGGTTCCCAGTGACGCAGTCTCCCAGTTCCAGCACCTCCGCGTCGTCGAGCGCGGTCGCCCAGGCGTCGCCGTCGGCGCTGCAGACCAGTCAGGGCACCACCACCGTCGCCGACAACGTCGTGCAGAAGATCGCGGGCCTGGCCGCGCGCGAGGTGTCCGGCGTGTACGCCCTGGGCGGCGGCGCTGCCCGCACCCTCGGGGCCCTGCGCGAGCGCATCCCGGGGGCCACCCAGTCGGCCGGTCAGGGCGTGTCGGTGGAGGTGGGGGAGAAGCAGGCCGCCGTCGATCTGGACCTGGTGACCGAGTACGGCGCCCCGATCGCCGACGTCGCCCGGTCGGTCCGACGCAACGTCATCGCCTCGGTCGAGGGCATGACCGGCCTGCAGGTCACCGAGGTGAACATCTCGGTCAACGACATCCACCTGCCGTCGGACGACGAGGGCTCCCAGGAGCCTCCGCGGGTCCAGTGACGTCAACGCCGCGCCCCCGGGCAGCGGTCGCGGCGATGTCGGAGGCCCAGCTGGCCGACGCCATCGCCGCTGCCGCGGTCCGGTGCCCTGCCGTCGCGTCGCTCTCCAGCGGAGGCCTGCGGCCGGTGGCCACCTATCTCCCCGGGCGGCGCGTCGACGGGGTGCGGGTCGATTCGGGTCGTGTGCTGGTATCCGTCGTCGCGGTGCAGGGAGTTCCGATCATCGTGATCGCGGACCAGGTGCGCCAGGCGGTCGGGCCGATCGTGGGAGGGCAGCTCGTGGATGTGCATGTCGCGGACGTCCAGCTCCCCGAAGAGCAACCGCCTGCCCTGCCCCCCGGGCCGTCCGGCGCGGCTGCCCCGCCGGCCTGATGCCTGCGCCCACCGACCCGGAGGAGCGGCGTCGCCGGCGCGCGCTCGTGAAGGCGCACCATCCCGATCGCGGTGGCGATCCGTCCGAGTTCCTCCGGATCATGGCGGTCCTCGAGGGGCGCGAACGCAGCAGCGGCCCGGAGCCGGCGGACGACGTCCGCTTCGTCCGCCGGCCCCGCGGCCTCGCCAGGATCGCTGCTTGGTACCGCCGGCACCGCCGACCGCGGCGTGTCCAGTGATTCCCCTCGTTCCTGTCTCGTCCTGGAGGTTTGCCATGCCACCCACCGTCGTGGGTCTGTTCACCGGCCTGTTGCTGGGTCTCGCCTGGGTCATCGGCGGCTTCGACGCGTTCGTCGGAACCGCCGTGCTCGGCGTGATCGGCTTCCTGATCGGCAAGGTGGTGTCCGGCCAGCTGGACCTCACCCCCTACCTCGGTGGGCGCGGGTCCCGGTGAGCGGCGCCGTCGCAGCATCCATCGACGGCCCACCGGGCACCTCCGGGCGGGACGATGAGAGCGGCGTCCTCCCGGAACTGGGAGATCCGGCCGAGAGGGGCACTCTGGAGATCGCCGACCGCGTCGTGGAGCGGGTCGCGGGCTACGCGGTCACCCAGGTCGAGGGTGCCACCGCCGCTCCGCGCCGCCTGCTCGGCATCAACGTGGGGGAGGTCCGCCCGGACAAGGAGGCGTCAGTGGACGCCCGCGTCGACGGGCAGACCGCCACGGTCGACGCGACCGTGGCGATCGGTTGGCCTGCCTCGATTCGCACCGTGGCATCTCGGCTCCGGGCGAGGGTTCGCCAGGACGTCGAGCACATCACCGGCGTCCAGGTTGCCCACGTCGACATCGACGTCGTCAGCCTGAGCAGCCCCTCCGCGAAACGGCGGCGCGTCCAGTGACCCCCGACTCCACCAAGGAGTGCTCGTGTCCATCGTGAACCGGGTCATCGCCACCGTGCTGGCCCTGGCCCTGCTCCTCGGCGGCCTGCTCGCCATCGTGGAGATCGTCCTCGCGGCCGTGAACCGCCCGTACTGGCTGATTCCCCACCCGACGTGGAGCACGTGGCTCGGTGAGCAGTCCTTCACCGGTGGCGTCGTCCGGGCCGTCCTCATCGGCCTGGCGATCATCGGCCTGCTCCTGCTGCTGGTTGCCCTCCGTCGCGGGAAGCCCGGCTCCCTGACCCTTCCCGGCCGCACCGAGGGTGTCCGGGTCACCGCCTCGCGCCGCGGCATCGAGCGCACCCTGTCCAACGCGGCTCGTCGAGCGGACGGCGTGCGGAGCGCCAGCGTCAAGGCCGGACGCCGCGCCGTGCGGGTGAAGGCGGCGACAGCCGTGCGCTCCCCGCACGAACTCCAACAGCCGGTCACCGCTGCCGTGTCCGAGCGGCTCGACGAGCTGGGCCTGTCCGGCGTCCTCCGCCCGCGCGTCACCGTCTCCGGGGAGTCCTCGCGATGAGCTCACGTGTCAACGGCGTCAACCGCACGGTGCTGACGCTGCTGGGTCTGCTCCTGCTCGCCGCCAGCGGGCTCGGGCTGGCCTTGAGCTTCGGCGCCTTCGGGGACGGCGATCGCCCCGTCCTGCCGCAGCCCATGCGCGACTTCGCCAAGGACCAGCCATGGTTCTGGTGGGCCGTCGCTGCTGTCTGCCTTCTGCTCGCCCTGCTCGGGCTCGGGTGGCTGCTGGCGCAGCTGCGCACCGACCGGATCGGGCGCCTGGAACTGACCACCGACGACCGCGAGGGGCTCACGACCGTCCACGCCAGTGCGCTGGCCGAGGCCATCGAGACCGAGGCCGAGAGCCTGCGCGGCGTCGCCGGCGCCTCGGCGCACGTGCTCGACCGAGGGGGCCGACGGGTCACCCTGGCCGTGGATCTGGCCGACTACGCCGACATCTCCGAGATCCGGCAGGCTCTGGAGGACCGGGTGGTCAGCGATGCCCGTCAGGCCCTGGACGACCCGAAGCTGCCCGTCGACATCGAGCTCCGCCCCGGGAAGACCCGGTCAACCGGACGCGGCCTGCTCTGACCGGCACGACGGCGGGCCCCGATGAGGAATCCGAGAATTCGCCTCCGCCGGGGTGACATCTCCGCGAGTCGTGGGCACTCCGTTTACATCGTTATCCATGTAGGGCGTGCGAGCGCCGGGCAGGAGTCCTCATGCAGATCCCCAAGGACCAGATCCTCGAGTTCCTCCGTTCCAAGGGAGACAGCAGCAAGGCCGACCAGGCCAACAGCGAGCTCCCCGACCAGGTCGACACCGACCAGCACGCCGGCCTGCTGAGCAAGTTCGGCATCGACCCGAAGCAGCTGCTCGGCGGCCTCGGCGGAGGACTGGGCGGCAAGCTCGGCCTCTGATCGCCGGCACTGGGAAACACCGCTGGCCCGGTGCTGGCGGGAGGCCGTCACACGGTGCAGCGAACGCGGCGTTCGGTACGCCGTCACCCGCGCGTCTACGTCGCCGTCACGGGCCGACGCGGTTCGGTGAGCCGGCGCTAGCGACCCACCCCGCACCACCCCCAGCTCGTCGTTCGACGTGGCTCCCTCGACGTCACCCATGGCGTCGTCAATGGGGGAGCAGCACGGAAGGGCCGCATGAACGTCGCGGCCACCCACCCCGATGGAGAGGAACTGCTCATGCCCGAGGTCGCACAGCCGGTCACCGACAACAGTGTCAAGGTGCGCCAGCTCAGCCACTACCAGTTCAGCTGGATCGCCGGGGAGCCCGGGAAGCCGGGTACCTACACCCTGCAGTTGGTGCTCGATCAGGGCGCGTGGGAGGAAGTTCTCACCCTCGATCCCGACGACGCGGACAACCTGCAGGACCTGCTCGCCAACACGGGCACGGTGCACTACGACATCGAGCGCCGGGTTCTCATGTTTGGCGTCACCGCTGCCGGGAGCTGAAAACACGGCGGTAGCGCCGTCGCACGGCACGATCGTGCTGGACCCGGGAGGCATGTCGCCTCCCGGGTCCTCGCGTGAGAGGAAGCCTTGGTTCCCCACCGGCTCGTCGACCGGGCGCGGCCTGAGCCCCGTGGCGCCTGGTGATGTGGAAGTGGGTGGGCGCTGGGGCCTGCGTGGCCCTCGTCAGCGGCGTCCTGTCGCCTGACGAGGCGGGCCACGTGCTCGTGCGCATCGCCCCGATCCTGGTGTTCCTCGTCGCCGTGACGGTGCTCGCCGAACTGGCCGATGCTGCCGGGGTGTTCTCGACGGCGGCCGACCATGTGGCTCGCGCCGGACGCGGGTCGACGGGCGCACTGTTCGTGCTGGTCGCCGGGCTGGCCACCGCGGTGACGGCGGTTCTGAGCCTGGACACCACCGCGGTGCTGCTGACGCCGGTCGTGCTGACGATGTCTCGCCGGCTCGGTCTCCCTCCGGTGCCGTTCGCGATGCTGATCGTGTGGCTGGCGAACACGGCCAGCCTCCTCCTGCCGGTGTCCAACCTGACCAACCTGCTCGCCGTCGATCGGCTGGACGCCGGCACCTCGTTCGTCGGGCTCATGGCCCTTCCCGCGGTCGCCGTTGCCGCGGCCAGCGTGCTCGTCGTCGGCATCCGCTATCGGCGGCAGCTGAGGGGCCGCTACCCGGTGCCGGTTCCTAAGCCGGTTGATGACCCCGTGCTGTTGCGGTTCGCGGTCGCGATCTGCACCGTCGCCGGCGCCCTGTTCGCAGTGGGGCAGCCACTGGGCATTCCGGTGGCGGCCACCGCGTCGGTCGGCGCGGGAGCGCTCGTGGCCGTGTTCGCCGTTCGTGCCCGTCGCGCGCTCGGCGGTCACCTGGTGCCGTGGCGTCTGACGATAACGACGGTCGGGTTGTTCCTGATCGTTCAGGCCGCGCTGGGGCTGGGCCTGGACGATGTGCTCACCGACGTCGCCGGCGCCGGCGACGGGCCGGCGGACCTGCTGCGGCTCACGGTTGTCGCGGCGCTGTCGTCCAACGCGCTGAACAATCTGCCCGCGTATCTCGCCCTGGAGCCGGTGGCCAGTCCGTCCTCCCTGCGGACGGCGGCGCTGTTGATCGGCACGAACGCCGGTCCTCTGCTCCTGCCCTGGGCCTCGCTGGCGACCCTGCTCTGGGCGGACCGGTGCCGCGCGGCCGGCGTCTCGATACGCTTTCGCGAGTTCTTCGGTCTCGGCCTGCTCGGCGTTCCGGTGGTGCTGCTCGTCGGCGTCCTGGCTCTCATGGTGGCCGGCCGGTGATCAACCAGGTGAACTCGTTCGCCGACGTCCACCGTGCCACTCAAGCAGCACGGCCGTGCCGTCGTCCTGAAGTTGGTCGGCCTGATGCTCCATGATGTGCCGGATCAACCGGCGCATGGTCTCCGGAGGTGGGTCGCCGGCAGCCTCGGCCTGAATGAGGAAGTCGGCGAGTCGGTCCTCTCCGAAGCTCTCTCCGTCCGGCCTGCGGGCCTCCACGATGCCGTCGGTGTACAAGAGCAGTCGGTCGCCGGGCTGCAGGCGCGTCTCGCGGCAGGGGGGCTTGTCCTCCTGGAGCCCCAGCGGCCGGCCAGGAGGGTTGGGAGGAGTCGGGATTAGCGCGCCCTCCCGCAGGATTAGCGGCTCGGCATGCCCGGCGTTGACCCAGGCGAAGGCACCTGTCTCGAGGTCCAGCCGGGCGAGGAGTGCGGTCACGAAGCGGCTGCCGTCGAAGTGGCCGGCGATGACGTCGTTGACCACCACGGCAATGTCCGGCAGGCCCAGCCTGTCTCGCCGCGCGTGGCGGTAGGCGTTGACGGCCAGGCTGGCCATCATGGCGGCGGGCAGGCCGTGGCCGACGGCATCGAAGAGGGCCACATCGGCGTGGTCGCCGGTGACGGAGTAGTCGAAGCTGTCGCCGCCGATCTCGTAGGCGGGCTCCAGTGCGCCCGCGATGGTCACCCGGCCGGTGCTGAACGTCAGCGGGGGCAACAGCTCCCACTGAATCTCTGCGGCGAGGCTCGGCGTCCGGCGCCGGCGCAGGCGTGAGAAGGCGTCACTGCTGGCGTCCTTGACGACAATGAGGGCTGCCGCGAGATCGGCAAGCAGGCGCGCCTCGTGTGCAACATCGGAGGCCGGTGCGGTGAAGGACAGCTCCAGGACGCCCAGGCGCTCCGATCCGTTGAGCAGTGGCACCCACAGCCGAGGATGTCCTTCCCGGAAGGGCGCGGCCGTCACCTCGCCGCGGCGGTAGGCGAGCCCACCGAGGGTGCCTTCGACGCTCAAGGACTGCCGCCCGGGCCCATTCTCGTAAGGGACGGGCACCAGGTGCGTCTGCTCATGATCCGGCGAGGTAGACCACGGCTTCTCGCGCGCCCATCGCGCGGGCAGCGTCTGCCACCGCCGCAGCCAAGTCGTCGGCGGGCATCACGACTGCGCGGCGCAGCATCGGCCGCAACGGGTCGGCCATGCGACCTGCCTTCCAGGACGTGTCGGTCTGACGGTCCTCGGAGTGCTGCCCACCCGAACAGTGACTTCAACCCTCCGTCGGGGTGGCACCAAGGCCGTAAGCGCGGGGAACCCGCTCTCGGGTCACTGATCGCCAGCGGTGACCGACGGGGACGTGACCTCCTCGGGAACGTGCGGGAGAACGGTCGCGAAGTAGGACGCGGCAGCCTTGGTCGTGCCGATGTCGCGACCGGCGTCCTCGGAGAGGAACCCAGCGGTGCTCGAGCACCTCGTGGAACACCTCCGCCGCGGCCAGTCGACCGCTCAGCTCCGGGGGGATGGCATCGATGACCGCCTGATAGACCTCGGTCAGCCAGTGCTGCGCGGCAACGGTGTCGCTGACCGACGAGCCGGTCTGCCGCTCCAGGTGGGCTCGGAAGGAGCGGACGTCGTTCAGCAGGCGGCGGGCCTGCCCCTCCTGGACCTCCAGGCCGGTCAGGCGGAACAGCTCACGGCGGTTGGTCTCCGGAGGAGAGATGCGGGTGTCGACCCGCAGCTTCACCCCTCCGCCGGGCAGATCGACCAGTTCGACCTCGCCCACGTCGAAGCCGAGATCGTTGAGACGGCGAAGCCGCTCAGCGATGCGGTAGCGCTGGTCCGCCCGCTGGAACACCTCTTCCCGCGTCACCTCGTGCCAGAGTTCCGTGTACCGCACGGGCAGGGCGTCGGCGACGCCGATCGGATCGAAGTCGGCAGGCAGACTTTCCGCGGACTGCAGGTCGAGCAGTTCGCCGCCCACGCGTTCGCGGGCCTGGTCGACGTCCTGCCGCCGTTGCCCCGGACTCAGGGCCACGTGGTGCTCGGCGGTCTCGGCGTCCACGAAGTAGGCGCTGTACGTTCCGGCGTCGGGCGGGAACAGGGTGTTGGAGAGCGAGCAGTCGCCCCAGTACACGCCGGCGAGGTGCAGTCGAACCAGCAGGATGACGAGGATGTCGAGCAGTTGCGCCGCTGATGGCTCGCCGGGAGGGTTGGAGAACAGGTATCGGTAGGACATCGAGTTCTCGAGGTACCGGGTGACGAGGATCGCGTCCTGACCGTGGGGCCGGTCGACGCAGATTCCCAGCACCGAAACGGCCGGCAGTCCTTCGTCCTCGAACCTGCCGAGCAGCGCATACTCACGGCGGGCCAAGTGCTCCGCGAGTTCCTTGAGGGCGTACACGCGTCCGGATCGAGCGATGAACCGGACGACGTGCCGGGAAAGGCCCCGCTGAGGGACTTCGAGCAGCAGCGAAGGACCCCATTCCTCCAATGGCTGCTCCCAGGGGAGACCCATCAGGTCTGCGCCTTCGGGGGCTGGCGGCCTGAAGAGGTATCGCATCGGTAGCTCTGCCGTTCTCCTGGGGGTTCTCGTCGGCGCAGAACCAGCGGCACGCACATGAGTTTCTCGGCCCGAGCCCGTGCTGGAGGCGTCCTCATGAGGGCGCCGCGCTTCGCGCCAGCGTGGGTCTTCCGCTAAAACTCTTCGAAAGCGAGGGCCCGCTCCCTACCCAAGCGACGACGCGACGAAAGCTGACGAGTCGGGCTCATCCTGCTGAACGGACCACTGGAGCGGGACCCCCGACGCTGGCCGGCCCTTGCTTGCGCCCTGCTCGGGGGGCCCGCGACCCGAGCCTCGTCCGGCTCAGTGCCGAGGAGCTGCCTAAAGCCCGAGCATTGTTCCCCAGCGTCCACAGCTGCCGTGATCGGCCAGCCGACCGACCATGGTTGTTCGGGGGACTGGTCGTCGACGTCTACGGCCTTCGATGGCCGCCCGGTCCGACGACCGGCCGGTGGTGCCACTGTGGTGGCCTAGCGATGTCGTACAGGGTCGTCCGCTGGGGTCCGCAGCCGCCGACGCAGCCCCCTGACCTGCGCAAATGAACTCTGGCGTACCGCCGCGGACCCCCCTCGGCCGCCCTGGCAGTGTGGGGGTCAGGGGTTCGAGTCCCCTCAGCTCCACCCGTGTGACCAGGCCGTTCCCCTTCTGGGGAGCGGCCTGAGTCGTCTCTGGTTGCAGTTGTGGTTGCAGTTTGCCCACCCTGACCTGGCAGCAGCAGGGCGCTCATCCGGTCGGCGGCTTCGCGGGCGAGGGCGGGCATGACGTGGCTGTAGATGTCCATGGTCGTGCGCATCTGGCTGTGGCCGAGCAGCTCCATGACGACCCTCGGGTGGACGTTCTCGCTCAGCAGCAGGGTGGCGGCGGTGTGCCGGCCGTCGTGCAGCCGGACGTGCCGGACGCCGGCGGCCTGGAGCAGCCGCGTCCAGTCGTCGTGGTCGGTCTTCTTGTCGATCGGCCGGCCGTTGGGCTGTGCGAAGACCAGGTCCTCGTCGTGCCACTCGGAGCCGGCCAGCATCCGCTCGCCGCGCTGGGCGGTCCGGTGCTCCTCCAGCTGGGTGACCAGGGGCAGCGGCAGGGCGAGGGTGCGCTGGCTGCGCCGGGTCTTGGGCTCCTCGTAGATCAGCCCGCCGCCGCGGACCCGGTGGATGCTCCGCCGGACCGTCAGCGTGCCGGTGAGCAGGTCGATGTCCTTCCACTGCAGCGCCAGGGCCTCGGACTGCCGAAGCCCGAGGGCGAGGGCGACAGTCCAGCGGGCGGAGTTGCGGACGTGCGCGGCGGCTTCCAGGACGGCGCGGGCCTCGCCGAGGTCGAGGGCGGTGGCGAGGTCGCTCTGCTTCTGGGCCGGTGGATCGACGAGTCCGGCCACGTTGCGGGTAACGTGTCCGCGCTGGACGGCGACGGTGAGGGCGCGGGACAGGATGCGGTGATGGCGCAGCACGGTGGCGGGGGAGTAGCCGGCGTCGAGGAGCGCGGTGTAGAGCTGGTCGAGGTGCTCGGGGCGCAGTCGGTCGAGGCGGTGCCGTCCGAGTCCGGGGACCAGGTGCCTGCGGACGGCCGACTCGTAGCTCTCCAGGGTCCGCTGCCGCACCCGGCGCGGGGCGATGGTGGTGAGCCAGTGCTCCAGCCAGTCGGCGACGGTCGGGGTGGAGACGGCGCTAAGGGTGCCGGCGTCGCGCTTGCGCTCCAGGTCGCGGACCTTCGCGACCACCACGGCCCGGGTCTTGCCGGTGACGTGCCGGCGATCGGGCTTGCCGGTGAGGGTGAAGCCGACGGAGACGTAACCGTGCCACCGCCCGTCGGCGTCCTGGTAGATCGTCGACTCACCGTTCGAGGCGCGTCCTGCCATCGGTCACCCCTGGGTCGTGGGCTGGAGTGTCAGTCTGGCCGAGCGGTCCGACACCGGCGGAGCGGTTGTGGACTCACGCGGCATCGGGCGACGTCGGGCCCAGTTCGAAGAGTCCGCGCTGGGCTGTGGTGGCCCGGGCCCGGCGCAGCGCACGAGGAGCGGTGCGAGGAGCTTCCAGGCCGCGAACGTAACGTTCGAGCTCGCTGCGGGAGAGGCGACAGCTCCGGCCGATGTGGACCGCCCGCAGCTCGCCAGCCTTCATCAGCGCGTAGATCGTCGTGCGCCCGAGGCGGAGCACCGTGGCGGCCTCCTCGGGTGTGAGCAGCAGTGGGTCGTCAGGCACAGGCTCCCGAGGTCGCTGCGCGTCGGTCATCTCGCCCTCCTCGTCCTGTGGCCTCGTGCGCTGGTGTCCGGCGGCGCACGCCCACCTGGGGAAGGCGCCATTCCCGGCCAGTTGGTGACAGTGCCCGGCGAAGTTCCTGTCTTTCTCCAGTCCCTGCTGTCCGAGCTCCTGATCACCTGGGGCCGACGTCCGTCGAGTTGCTCGGGTCTCCTGACCTGCTCCGGCGCCTCTCCCGTTTTCCTCAAGTACGTCGAGCGGTTCGGGCAGTGTCACGCGGTCGCGGCAGGCATCGAGGGTCCCGCTCGACGAGGTCTGCACGGCCCGGGGCTCGGCGTGCTGGGCGTGGACCGCGGGCGCACTCGGTGCGTGAGTGCCGACCGACTGGCGTTGATCCCCAGCGATCCGGCCGTGCTGAGCGGCCGGGCGGTCATCGGCGGCACCCGCGTCCCCGTCAGCGTGGTGCTCGACTGCCTTACCGCCGGAATGAGCCCCGAAGAGATCGTTGCGCAGTATTCGACCCTGACCTCGGAAGGCGTGCAGGCGGCCGCCGTGTAGGGGCACTGCTGGCCCGTTGAGTGAGGGTCCAACCCCACGTCCTCGGCAGGGTCGCCGCCACGTGCGGCGCCACGTCACCCCGTCAGCGGACCTAGGGACCGTCGACCCGATTAGCTACGTACACGCGTCCTCGGCTGCGCGCTCTCCGCGGCCATCTCGACTGCCGAACCGGACAAGATCACGAGCCGACACACCTTATGCATCCAGGACTGCGCAATCCGTTGTGACGAGCAGCCGACGACGGGGTGACAGAGATGCGGTCAGTGCCGAGCGGTATGCCGCGCGGGCGTCACCGTTACCCCTCGGACCGGATCGGCGCGCCTCCTGGCGGGGCGTGCTGCTCGGGCAGAGGGGCACTGCCGTCCAGCAGGGCCGGCAGCTACGTCGCCCGCGCCAGTCACTGGCGCGCCGGTCGGGGTGACATCAGGCCGGTTGGGTCGTCACCGGCCCCGTCACCTACGTCACCCCCGTTGGCCTTAGCTCCACGACAGCCGTCCCGACGTCACCGTCGACGCCGGTGCCCTACAGGAGCAATACGGGAACTCCGCCTCCGGGCACTCAGGGGAGGTCAGGGGCGCCGCTCCAGCGCGCCCGCCGCCGGTAGGACCGCAGGACCGGGTCCAATGCCCGGCCGAGGGCGGGCAGGTCCCGGTCGTAGACGCGGCCGTCATCCAATTGACCGGCGAGCTCGCCGAGCAACCGCGGCCAGTCTCGACGGGTCGGCTCGAGAGGTACCCGGGTTTCGACCCGCCGCTCGACCACCCGCACCGCCGTCCGGCCGGAGTTCGCCGCGCGGCTCTGCTCCCAGGCCCGGTGCCGGCAGGTGGCCGAACACCACTTCGGGATCGGACCGCGGCTGCGCGGGGTCATCGGTCCGCCGCACCATCCGCAGGTCGTCGCGGCGGTCCGGCGTTCGGGCCCGTCCGCCGCAGGGCCGGCCTGGCCCGAACGGGGGCGCTTCACTGCGGTCTCCTGGTGGCGCTGACGGCGTTGTTGCTCACCTGCCCGTCGTCGTGCCCGGTACTCAGGGGTGCCGCTGGTTCCCATGCCCCCAGTCTGCTGTCGATCCTCCTGTAACCCGTCACCACGAGCTCCCAGACCCTGGATGCAGGAGGCGTGTCCCTTTTGATCTTGTGATCCTGCAGTCGGGATGGCGGGGAATCCCATCACGCTTCAAATTCGACCACAGGCGAGAGGGTTGGCCGGTTGCCGAGTCTCGTCTCAGACGTCGCATTGCGGTTGAAGGCCGCTTCAGAGACACCGCCGAAGCGTTGGTCAGGGTCGAGTTGACACTGCCGGAGGGCGGAGCCATTCACCAGCGACCGCTCCCACACCCATCATCCCAGCCACCGATGGGTAGATCCATTCAAGCCCTCGACCCTGTGCCATTTGCTGCCGGGGGACGGCATGGTCGCTATCCAGGTCCGCGTTGTACACCAGGATTCTGAACCACTCACAGTCTGCCGCTTCCGCTTGACCGCGCGCCCAAGACGAGAGCTCGCTGCCAACGCCCAAGCGTCGGAACGCAGGCCAGACGTACAACTCGGTGATGTCAGCCAGCAAACCCTCGTCATATCGGCCAATCTCCAGATGGCACCAGCCCAGACGGACGCGGCTGTGATCGATGACATCAGCGACAAGCGTCCAAGTCGAGCCGGATAAGGATGGCGCTGTGTACCACCGGAGTACTCGGCCTTCGCCGATGTCCACACTCTGTCCGGCCGGGAGGTGCTTCCACGCGCGCTTGAACGCTGTGTCTTCAAGCTTGGGGTCAAAGAGCTCGAAGTCTCGCGGAAGGTCGTAGCCATAGTCTCCAACGCGCAAGACCCAAGCTTCGGATACGTACCTTTCGAAGTAATTCCTGTCGATTTGGCCGAAGCCTTGGTCGCCCCAAGCGGGCCCCCAAGAACTGACATAGGTGAGCGCAGCGGCACCCTCTGTCCAAGCTAGCGGGGACAGCATGTGGTGCCCGACAAATCTTTCACCCGGTTCTGGCAGCGGCAGTTCGCCCTTTGGTGCATCGAACACACCTTCGTACAGTTCGACCATGATCCGGACCTGCGCTGGCGGCAGGCTGCACGCCTGCAGGCGCTGGTTAACGACAAGCCACTCCAACACTTTGTCGAAGGAGCTGAGCCTCTCGTAAAATATCCGTCTACGGACATGGAAGCGTGTGGCGCGGCAAGCCCAGACAGGGTAAGTCCATTCGCCTGGTATGCCGTCAATTTGCTTGGCTGCGGCCCAATTATCCCGTGGGGCTAGCAGTCCCAGTGGACCTCGGGGAGGTTCAGCCCAGGGACTAAGTCCTCCCTTAGTCTTGGACAGGGGGTCGCGGCCGCGGCTCGTCGCCTGACCCCGCCTCGTGGGTTTCCGGCTCATCCTCACTCGCGATCGTCACAGTCTCGATGACTCGTCCATTGGTCCCGGCGTCCCGTACGATTATGACCTTAGGCCTCATGGCGCTATGCTTCCTCGCGAAGCGCCCGCGCATAAATTCTATGGCCATTCCTAGCAAGATGCCGTAGGTCTCGTCGCGCAGAAATTCTGCGTTAGGTACCCAGAAGTTGAGGACCTCACTAAGCGTTACCCCCGCACCTCTATGTGGATGGGCTGCGACGGCAACCGTAGGTCGAGTCACCTCCGCCATCTGTGCTCGCAATGGCTCAAGGTCATCTCGCGTGATGTCATACGGGTTTCCCGGCTCAAGCAGTAGGTTGCCATATCCGGCAGGGGCGTCCATGTACTCTCCAACCCCGGTCATGTCGCTCCTCAACCTGGTCCGAACCGTTCGCAGGGGCCGTCGGCGGGGGGAATAGCCCTCAGCAAAGTCGAAGCGATCCCCAGGTATGTGCCGACGGTACGCTCAGCCTTCCTCAGCGGCTGAATCTGGCGCGTTTTCCGGTGTAGACGCGGGTCGCGCCGCTGTAGCGGGATCACCGGGCCCCAGTCGGTCCGACTCAATGCTAAAGAGGGCCGCGAGCCGAGATGTCTCACTTGCGTCGACTACGTGCCCTTCCGGAACGCCCCCGCCTTGAAGGTAGCGAACGTTGTCACGCGACAGTGGCTCCAAATCGCCAATGTCACCACGGCGCGGCGGTGAGTGCAGCAGCTCCCAAGCCCGGCCAAACCTCACCAGTGGGTGTTCGATAGCGATGCCTGGGTGGGAGACCACAGATATGGACATGTTCGGAGTCGCCATTGAAAGCATGTGACAGCGGGCGGAATCCCCGTTGTCGAACAGCACGTGTGAGGGAACTATCAATTCGTGTTCGGCCCCCGTGGCGGAGTAGTCAATGTTGTGAACGAATACGGAGACGTGCCCAGGGGTGCCGGAGCCATCCGTCAACCACCGCAGGTCGGGTTTGGAGTCGAAGTCCAGCTTTACCTGCTTCTGCAGCCTCGGATTTTCCAGGAAGGAGTCCGGATGTCCGACGAGAAGAAGAACCTTGGCCCACCAGAGACCGACGGCTCGCCACTCTTCGCGGTTGTACTCGCCGTGCCAGCCATTCAATGCAAGGATCTCTACAATCGGTCTAGCCGGGACCTCGATGTAGGTGTTCATCGTTCCATTGCAACGCCCGCAAATGGGCATCATAACCCGATGGCGCCGGTCACCCTTGATCTGAGCGCCGCTCCGGGAGAGCAATGGTTCGCCGTTCAGTGACCAGCCGTACGGCGGCGCTCCTGCCTGATCCATCCGCTGAAGGAACCAGTTCGGCCACACGTGCTCACGTGTAAGCACGTCATTGTTCGAGCAGATTGGGCACTGGCCGACAGGCATCCTGGCATCGTTGCACTTGGTGAGTCGTTGTGCAGAGGGATGGTCGACGCCGGGCCGTAGGTCAGTTGAGCCACTCTGGTCAGCCGCTCATGCGCTCCCTGGAGGTCCGCTCCTGACGCACGTCCCCTATCGCGCCCCACAGCTGCAACCCAGAGATTTCCAGATCGTCGGTGGGTGACTCGTGGCCGCGCTGAGCATGGCGACGATGGCGGGGGGCAGCCCTGGGCGTCGCGGACGTCGGCAGCTTGCTGGTACAGGAACGCGGCGACGGGGGAGGAGCGGACGAGGGGCCGGAGAACCGGTTGCAGCGGCTGCTCGCCGATCCGTCACAACGAGTCCCGCTACCTCAGATGCAAGACGTGTGTCGGCTCGTGATCTTGGGACCTGACCGGCGTCAGAGGGCTGCCGTTCCCCCGCGGCGCGGAGTGGCATCCGAAGGTTGACCCACGACGCGGGCGCGATCGTCCATCAGGGTGAACCACCTCTCAGTTGGGCCGTGCCGACGGTCCACGTCCGTCGGCACGCAGATGGCCGTGAAGTCGCAGGCGGGTCGCGCACCCAGGGCGCGCATCCTCACTGGAGGAGCCGCAAGATCAAGAGAGACACAGAGCCGTGAATAGGTGAGTTGCAGGCGCGCGTCAGCGCGGGGCGGGCGAAGCCCGTCCTCCGGTTCTCCTGCAGTCGGGTCAGGCGACCAGGTCGAGCACCACCGTGTGGCCGAGGCGTTCGACCTGGGCGATCAAGCGGCGGGTGAGGGCCTCGTCGTTGCGCCGGGCCAGCCAGTCCGCGCCGAGTTCCTGGTAGGGCTCGTCGCCGCGGAGCATGTAGTACGCCGAGACCAGGATGGAGTGCGACCTGCGCGCGGCCCATCCCCCGCCGCGCGGTGAGCCGGGCGTGCTGCGCGGAGAGGTAGTTGGCTCCCTTCATCCGGGCGACCGAGCCGGCGGCCTCGACGAGCATGTGGTCGAGCCACTTGTTGCCGTGCCGCGCGCCGGCCGGACTGCGCTTGCCGGCCGACTCATAGACCGCCGGGGCGACTCCGACCCACGCCGCCAGATGCGCCGCCGACGGAAAGCGGGACATGTCCCCACCGGTCTCGGCGATGATCACCTGGGCGACCCGTGGTCCGACGCCGGGAATGGTCCGCAGCAGCTGTATCTGCCTCGCCCACGGGGTGAACGCTTCGGCGAGCACGGCGTCCAGCTCGGCCAGTGCGGACTCCACCCGGTCCAGCCGGTCCAAGATGGCGCGGGCCAGCCGGGCGTGGCCGGCGTCGAAGTGTCCGGTCAGAGCCTGTCCGAGCCTGCCGATACTGTCACCGGCGTCAGCCGTGCGACGGGGGACGGCCGCGATCGGGAGGGTCCGAGGACCGGTGCTGCCAACAGCTGCCTGGCTTGACTGGTACGCCAACCAGAACGAGCGCGCCTGCCGTCAGTCGGGTCAGGCCTTCGAGGACCATGTCACACGCGTCCTGTCGTTCTTCCACGACGACTTCGACAACCCCGTTCCGACCGGGAGCCTGGGTGACGGCGGTAGCGACGGGCTGGCTGAGGCGGGAACGATTTGCTATGCCTGCTACGGATCAGTCGCCCAGACCAAAGTTGAAGAGAAACTCACGGCGAAGATCAAGTCAGACTTTGCGCGGGCCCTGAGTAGCTACCCAAGCTTTAATGCCTGGCGGTTCATCACCAACGTCCCGGTCGGCCCAATAGCGACCAAGGCGCTGATCGAACTCAAGTCCAAGCATGAGAACGATTCGACTCGACCGATTGCTGTTCGGCATTGGACGGTGGAGAAGTTCTGGTTCGACGTTGTCAGCAAGCTCGCGCCGGACCGCCTGGCTCAGGTCTTCCCCGGGCTGCCGGGTACGGCGAATGTGCAGCTGGCTGACCTTATCCCGCTGCTGGAGGCGCTTGGGTCGACCGCTGTGGCTCCGGGGACAGTCGGGAGCATCCGGCCCGTACCGGTCGAGAAGATGGACTACAACGGCCTTTCGGTCGCCAAGCAGTTGGAGTTCAATGCTGGGCGCTTGTCGGCCGCCAGCATTGATACTTGGTTCGCCGAAGTCAGTGATCCGGAGCTGTACGACCGCCAAGCTGGGCGGTTCCGTGAAATCTATCTGACGCACCGCGCCGTCTCGAAACAGCCGGAAGACATCCTCGAGCGCATCTATGCATCTTTGGGGGGAACTAACTTCCGCTTTGACAATTCACGGGCGAACGCGGTGTATGCTGTTACATCGTACTTCTTCGACGCTTGTCACATATTCGAGGAACCGCCGGCCAGTTATAAGGTGGGTGATCCGGGTGCTTTTGCCGACTAAGGGCATTAGTGCGGAGCGGGCTCTTCTGACGCTGGGCTCAGACCTGTTGCCGCTGCTCGATCGACCCGCGTCTGTCTCGGTGCTTTGGGACCGGTTTTCGAATGAGAAAAAGAAGGGCCGCGAGCGCATTACGTTCGATTGGTTCTCGCTTGCGCTTGCTGCCTTGTTCGCGATGGGTCTTGTGGAGTGGACTGCATCAGGCCAGTTGAAGCGGCGGCCTCATGTTTCTCCGTAGGCTGAGCTCCAACGACGAGCGGTTCAAGACCCTCTCCTTTCACGACGGCCTCAACCTCATCGTGGCGGAGCGCACCGAGTCGTCCCGGCAGGGGGACAGTCGTAACGGCACGGGGAAGTCGAGCTTCGTCCGGCTCCTTCGTTACGCCTTCGGCGGAAGCCTGGCGTCGGAGCTTTCAAGCCCCTTCCTCGCTGATCACAGCTTTGAGCTGTTCCTGAGCGTCGCCAACGCCGGCGGGAAGGAGGAGCACTTCTCCGTGTCAAGGCGCGTGAGCCCGACAACGCGCGTTGTCGTTGAAGGTTGGTCCGCGACCGAAGGCCGGACCGACCTGCACGTGGACGAGTGGCGGGTACTGCTCGGCCAGGAGGTTTTCCATCTGCCGACCGAGGTCTCGCGGCCGACGCCGGGGCAACTGTGGAGTCAGCTAGTGCGGACGTACTTCGGTCGGCCAACTAAGGGGCATGGGTCGGAGGCTGACTGGGAGACCGGCGTCAAGCTCGGCTACTTCCTGGGGCTGTCGCCCGAGGTGCTCGAACGCGCTGGTGACGTTGATCGTCTGAGTAAGCAGCGGAAGGCCATTCGTGCGGCCGTCAGGGAGGGCGCCATCAGGCACCTCTCGGCGGACGAGGCCGACCTCCGCTCGCAACTAGCAACGGCCAGGCGTCGCCGCGACCGTGTCCAGACGAGCCTGCGCGACTTCAAGGTCGACCAGCAGTACGCGGAGCATCAGGTTGAGGCGGACGATCTGTCTGCCCGGATCAAGCGGCACAACGAAGAGGCACTCTCGATTGAGCGCCGTGTTCGCGAGCTGACGAGCGCCCTAGCAAGCGAGGTCGACGCTGCTGCAGACGAGGAGCTCCGGACTCGGGTCGTCCGGGTTTACGGCGAGCTCGGCTTAGAGCTTCCCGGCACGGTCTTGCAGCGCTTCGAGGACGTAGCGGACTTCCACGAGTCGGTGGTTCGCAACCGGCGCGTGTTCCTGCAGAGCGAGCTCGACGCTCTTCGCCAGCAGCTCGATGTCATCGCTGAGCGCCGCGCTCGGCTAGATGATCGGCGCGCGGAAGTCCTGCGGTTGCTGAGCAACTCCGTAGCCCTCGACACCTTCCTTGAGGCCCAGCGCTCGTTGAGTGAACTGGATGCAACGGCGGCGGATCTTGAGCGCCGTCTTGAGTCGGCCATCGAGATCAACGAGATCGACACACGCTTGAAGGTCGCCACTGCTGAGAACGAGGCCGCGGTCCGGGCTGAGGTGGCTGAGCGGTCCACCTTCCTCGATCGGCCGATCTCGCTCTTCAACGAACTCGGTCGGGAGATCTATATAGACCGTGAGGCGGACCTGCTCATCCAAGCCAGTCGCGGACTGCTTCAGGTGCAGCCACGTGTTAGTGGGGACGCCAGTGAGGGCATCCGAAGTGTCGAGACGTACTTGCTCGACATGGTCTGCCTCATCGCCGCTCTAGAGACCGGGCGAGCTCCAAGGCTCCTGGTGCATGACAGCCACCTCTTCGACGCGATGGATCACCGCCAGGTTGCTTCATGCTTGAACATTGGGGCGAGGCTGGCCGAAGAGCATGGCTTCCAGTACATCGTCACTATGAACTCGGACTTCCTTGCCTCGGTTGAGTCCCAGGGCGCGTTCAAGGGCAGCGACTACGCCATCAATACGAAGTTGACCGATTCGGGAGAGGACGGCGGACTCTTCGGCTTCCGCTTCGAGTAGCTTGCCTAACTCCGCAGCTCGACACTCGTTGTGTGGGCTGTCTGCCTACTTTCCGAGGCGGGCGAGGAAGCTCTCGATGAACGCTTCCGCCTCGTCAGGGTTCTCTGCGTCTGCCACGTCGATCCGCCGGATGGTGTGGAACCCGGCCTCCTCGAGCTTGTAGTCCCGGCTGCGATCGCTCGCGTACTTCTTGGTGTGCGAGCTGCCGTCCACCTCGATGATCCCGGCTCGACCCTTGTAGACGACGACGAAATCCGGCTCCCAGGTCCGAGTCGGCACACGGACACCGGAATTGGGGATGATCGTCAACGTCTCGGTCTTCGGTAGGGACGCCTGCTTGGCCTTGAGCGCTCGGTACAGCACGAGTTCCGCCTGATCGCGGAACGCGAGCTGGTCCTCCCGCGGCGCGCGCTCCGGCAGCGGTGCGAGTGTCGCTTGATTGGACGCGTCCGGCGGGGGAGGGGCGTTCATGTTGGTACGCCAGTCGGCTTCCACCAGCGCCGGCAGCACGCCGACCGACCGCACCTCGCGGCTCGAACCGCGCCATACCTCGTTGTAGGCAACCTCGATTGCGTCGAAGCTCTGCTGATCCGTGAAGTCGTCGAACGAGGCTATGTCGACCACCAGGTTGATCGAGTAGTACCCGACGCCCCAGTCGCTGTCCTCGTAGATCACCCGGACTTGCTGGGCTCCCACAAGCATCGCGACTGCCTTGTGGTGATCGCGGTGCGTCAGAAGCCTGACTGCGGTCCCGAGCTCACGTTCCGCGGTTACCTCCTCCTCCGACTTGGCCGGCTGCACGTCGTCGCCCCATACGCTCGCCACCTCTAGAACGGTAGTGGGCGGCGGCGACACAGCAGCCCTGAAACTGTCGGCGCGGCATGCGACCCTCACCCCGTGTTGAACAGTGAGCGCCCCGGGAGCCGTCGATGACCGCGGACGATCCCGACCAATCCGATCCGGACACGCCCACCACGGGGCCGGCGTCCTTTGATGAAACCGGGGAAGCCTGGAAGGCGCTGGGGCTGGTCAACGACTGGGTGCGGCACGCCGAGACGAAGGCTGCCGCGACCCTGGCTGCCCTCGGCGTAACCGGGGGCGCGCTCTACAACCTAGTGAAGTCCCAGAATGACGTGAGCGGCTTCCTGGCGGTCATGTCGACCGTCTGCGGCGCGGCGGTGATCGTGGGCGGTGTCTTCGCCCTGCTGGCGTTGAGGCCCCGTCTGCGGTCGCAGGAGGACGCCACGAGCACCCTGTACTTCGACCACATCGCCAGACGTCACACGAGCACCGACCCGGCGCCCTACCAGCAGGAGTTGGCGACGCTCGTGGCGTCGCCCTCGAGCCTGGTCGCCGAGATCGCACAGCAGGTGTGGTCCAACGCGCGGGTCGCGAAGGACAAGTACAAGTGGTCAGCCTGGGCGCTCATCGCCCTGGCCGTGGCCCTCATTAGCGTCGCGCTCGTGGCCGCGGTGCTCGGGATTGCGTCACTGGGGGAGCCGTAAGTGGACAGCAACTACAAGCTCTACAACCACGTCGCGTCATTCAAGCGGATTGACGAAATCCTGGCACGTTCCGACACCGAGTACGAGAAACGGAAGAAGCTGCCCGACCGCGACGAACTCACATACGAGAACGGCTTCTATGCCTACTGCTCGGCTCTCTTCGTGGACATTAGGGGGTCTTCGGAGCTGCCAGACAAGTACACGCGGCCAGCGCTCGCGAAGCTGTACCGAGCGTTCATCTCCGAGGTCGTTGCTGCGATGAACGGCAATAAGGCTGCGCGAGAGATCAACATCGTGGGCGATTGCGTCTGGGGGGTCTTCAACACGCCGACTAGGCCGGACATCGACGATGCGTTCGTGGTGGCAGCCCGGGTCAACGCCCTGATGAAGGTGCTCAACTACAAGTTGGAGAAAGCAGGCTACGAAGGCATTGACGTTGGTATCGGCATGTCGTACGGCAGAGCCCTGATGATCAAGGCTGGCTACAACGGCAGCGGCATCAACGACGTCGTATACATGGGCGATGTCGTCAACCAGGCGTCCAAGCTGGCAGCGAAGGGCGGAGGTGCGGTCGTCACGGAGCCGCTGGTCATGGATGAGCTGTTTCGGCAGAACTTGAACGACGACAACACCGAGCTGACGGCCTGGAACCCGAGGGCCGGTGCTTATACGGCGAATGCGGTCATCACGGTGATGGAGAACTGGTACAACAAGAACTGCAAGTAGCTACCCGGGCGTCATCGGACTGCGCTTCGCCGCTGTCTGACGCAGTGTCGACGCATGTGCGCATCGCCGCTAGAAGCGACAGAACGCGCCACCGGTGCAACTGGACCGGGAGACGGGGTGAGCGTGGCCACCGGCGCGGAGGGGGCGCATCTTCGGGCCGTTTCTGGTTGCAGTTCTGGTTGCAGTTGGTACAGATCGATCTTGGTTCGCAGTCGTTCGCCGTCGTCCGGGAGAGCAACGATCGCCTGTTCAGCAGGCCTTTTCGGACATCCGCGAACGTCCGCGAACGTCGTCAGGTCGGCCTGGCAGTGTGGGGGTCAGGGGTTCGAGTCCCCTCAGCTCCACTCTTGCGACCAGGCCGTCTCTCCGAGAGAGGCGGCCTGAGTCATTTCCGGCCACCTCATAAACCTCGATACGAGTGTCAGCCCCACCAGATACGGTCGACCACATGAAGAAGTGGGTGGTGCCTGAGCACTCAAACAAGGCCGTCCAACGGGCGAGCCGGGTGATCGGCAAGGGGACCGCGACGTCCGAGGAGAGTCAGGCGGCGCGTGACATCCTGAGCAACTACCGCCTGGCTCACGCGTTCCCGCTGAACGCGGTCACTGTGACTGTCCGTCAGCGCGCGCTCAACGTGAACCAAAATGCCGTCGTGGCTGAGCGCCGAAAGCGTCTCCCCACGATTATCGACAAGCTGAAGCGCCACCCGACGATGAGCGTAACGACCATGCAAGATCTCGGGGGCTGTCGGGTGGTCTTTGAGACCGTCGCCGAGGTCGACGAGTTGGTCGCCATTCTGGTGAATTCTCCGCGGACTAAGAACCGTGTTCAGAAGGTCCACGACTACCTGCGTGATGGGCCGGGGCCACGCAGTTCCGGTTATCGCGGCGTCCACCTTGTATACGAGTACGGAGCCTCGAAGAAGGAGTACCACGGCCTGCGGATCGAGTTGCAAGTGCGCACCCAGTTGCAGCATGCGTGGGCGACGGCGGTCGAAACCATGGACCTCTTCTCGGGTAGTGAGCTGAAGTATGGGAAGGGTGACTCGGACCTCCTTCGATTCTTCGTCCTGGTTGCGTCACTGATGGCCCACGAGGAGGGCACTGCCTCGGTACCGGGCGCCGAGGGCACGCCCGAAGTGTTGGCGGGCGAGTTGGCGCGGCTGGAGAAGCGCGTCGGCGTCCTGACTCGACTTCGCGGCTATGCGGCGATCGTCGGTGAGCACGCGAAGACTGACCGCCGAAACACTCTGACTCTTGAACTGGAGCGGCGCGAGGGTCGGCTCACGGTGACAGTTCACGAAACGCTGGCCGATGCGGAAGCGCGGCTGACCGCATTGGAGGCCCTAAACGACGAGAACCTTGACGCAGTTCTCATCAACATTGCATGCATCGGCCAGCTTCGCGACGCTTACCCGAACTACTTCGCGGACACCAGTCGCTTCACCAATTTCGTTAGGGGTCATCTGGACGGCCGACTGGATCTAGGATCCTGAGAGTGAGAGGGGAGCTCGCTTTCCGAGCCCCCCAGGCTAAGCCACAATTTGTCGTGCGTCCCGAAGTTTCGCCCAAATCGTTCAGCCCTGGTTGATCAGGTCGCCCACCCGCTCGGTGGGCGGCTCGATTGGTACGCGGCAGGGCTGCGTCGACCTTCACGCTGTTGGTGCTGCCGCGCGCGGACGGCACCGGTGGTGCGCTGTCTCGCAGTTAGGGCGCCGGATCGTCAGTACGGCAGCGATGACGCCGAACGGGGCTCCGCCTCCAGCGAGTTCGTCAACGAATCGTCACACGTTGCGAATGATTTTGCGATGCAGGACAACTCGCGGGAGTTCGACGCGTTGTCGGGGTAGGTCGTCAGGCGTGCGCAAAATCCTGACTTAGGTTGACCATGGAATAAGGCGGGCGCTAACGAAATCGGCATCGCCTGCTGCCTGGTGGCGCTGGCCTCATCTAGAGGCGACCTGCTATGGCACGTCGACCCGACTGCGCATCGGGGGAGCCGACTCAATATCTCATGAAAGAGGGAATTAGGTCAGGAAAGGTCATTCTTCCGAAACCCCTCTCTGACGCCCAAGCTAGTCTTTTCGTCGGCGATCTGCTGGTAGGCTCTTCTCAGCCTCGCGAGAGCCTTGTCTTCAAGAGCCAAGCGGGCTGATATGTCCGCCATAAAACCTTCGAGCGTGTCGTCCTCGACGCCTGCTAGCCGAGCTTTGTAATGGAACTCGTGAGTAACGTCGGCCCATGCGTCTTGGAGTTTTGTCCTCACCTGCAACTCGCAAGTCATATCGTCTTGAACGATCGCAATCTTCCCCTCTTCTCGCAGCGCACTGTCGTATGAGACATTGCAATCTAGGTGGATCGACCTGTATCCAGACTGCTTAGGGTTCGTGGTGTAATCGCTCAATGCATCGTGAACCTGCAGATGAGAAGATGTTCGCATCAAGTCGATGAAGCCGTAGCAATCTTCCGGGAACCAGCAGACGACGCGTGCTCCTATTAGGTCGCCGACGACTTCTGTCGGGTAGTAGAACTGGGGCCAATTCTTGTCGGCAAGCTTTCGCTTGAAGCTGACGGCTGACTTCACTCGTGCGGACACTTCTATTGCCTCTGGTGGCAAGGCATTCTGCAGTGTATACGCGCGAGCAAGCTGCCTCAGTCGTAAGCTCAAAATTTCGCGAATCTGTTCCAAGTCGTCTGAGTATCTTGCATAGAACCGGTCGACTCTCGCTGCGAGCTCTTCCGCTGATAGAGCTGGTGTCGTCGACGTGGGCGTCGACGTCGACGTGGGCGTGGGCGGCGTCAGTCGCATGTCTGCAGGACTTGATGCGTCAGTCACGTTGCTTCTTCCATCAGCGGGCGGTGGACCCGTCGCGGACAAGACCTTGGAGATTCTGTCACCCAGAGTCGTTTCGGACAGCTCATCCGGCCAGTGTCGGCGGTGGGCGATTCGCACGCCTCGCCGAACTCTGCGAGCGTCCTTCGCTCGAATCTTGCGGTGATGGTCGAGCAGAAAGTGGGTCAGCCCCAGTAGGTGGCAGCGGGGTACTCGCGCCGCCCCGCCGCGAATGGCACGCGTTCAAAGTCGAGATTGCGAGCGCCGTCGGCTGTCGCAGCGCGACGGCTCCCCCGAGTGATCGGCCACCGTTGCCCTGTCGCTCCCGGTTGGCGGCGCCGTCGGGGCGAGGCCCTCGTATAGGCAGGTGTTGATGTTGACGCTGGTATCGGTGGTGCGCTGGTAGGGCTCCATGGGAACGGCGTCCTGTGCCTGCTCGGCGAAGCCGTCGTGGTGGTGTCTCCCGACAGGCGGTCGCACGCGGACGGCGGTGACAGGCGGGTGACGCCGGGGTGACGGCGCCCGGGGACAGTCACCCGCGGAGCGCCGGTCAGTCGTGCGCGAGTCCCCGGGGAGGGCACCGTGAAGCTCGCCGTGTTCATGGACGGGACCTGGAACGACCCGAGCGACGACACCAACGTCGACCGGCTCTGCGGCCGGGTTCCCGAGACCCCACGCGGGCCCGGCGGTGCGGGGCAGCAGAAGCACTACGTCAGCGGCGTCGGCAGCCGGCGGTGGGACCGGCTGTGCGGCGGGGTGCTCGGCCCTGCGGGCTGCCTGAGCCGTCGGTGACGCTCCAGCTGCCCTCGGACACCAGCGCCTGGTCGGCGCCGAGTCGACGACCGGGTCGGCGCGTGGCCTGTCAAGGCCTTTGGTGGATCTGTGGACAGGGCTTTGACCTGCGGATTCAGCTGGTGTGAGTCCGCACCTGCCACTAGAATTCGTACATATGTTCGAACTGGTGGGGAGGTGTTCGGTGAGCGAGTTGATGTCGGCGCTGGACGCTATCGCCACCGACGACCTGCACGGGTTGACCGATGGCGAGGTGCTGGACCGGACGGCGTTGCTGGTGGCGGCCCGGAACCGGTTGGACGCGGAGCTGACCCGCACGGCGCGGCACGCGGCGGTGACCCAGGCCGTGGAGCACGACGGCTTGAAGTCGATGCGGTCGTGGTTCATCGGACATGTCCGCCTGTCGGCGGGGGAGGCCGATCGGATCGTGCGGTCGGGGCGGGCGTTGGCGCACTTCCCGGCGCTGGCCGCCGGGTTCGCGGCGGGAGACGTGACTGCAGCACAGTTCGACGTGGTCGCCGGCAAGGTCGGTGACAAAGAGCGGGCGCAGGCCGAGGAGCAGGGCATCGACCTGGGTGCCTTCGACGCCGTGTGGGCGGGCGTCGCGCGAGAGGCGCCGCACGCGTCGCTGGCGCAGGCGGTGCAGCAGTTCGACGACGCACTGGACCCTGACGGACCGGAACCGGACCCGACCGAGGGTCGGCGGTTCAGCATGGTCAAGCACGCCGACGGCAGTGTGTCCGGCCGGTTCGAGCTCGATGCCGTGGGTGGGGAGAAGGTGCAGACCGCGATCGAGTCGCACGTGCAGGCCGACCGGCCCAAGGGCGACACCCGCACCCGGTCCCAGCAGAACGCCGATGCCTTTGTGCAGGTGTGCGACAACCAGCTGGCGTCAGGCGAGCTACCGACGTTGCGGACGGTGAAGCCGCACGTGGTGCTGCAGCTGGACCTGGAGGACGCGGTCGACCCGGCCACCGGTCCCGGCGCTGCGCAGACCGGGTTCGGCGCCAGCATCTCCGCCGCGCGGGCCCGATGGCTGGCCTGCGACGCCGACATCTCCCGGATCGTCATGGGCCCCGACGGGGAACCGTTGGACCTGGGCCGCAAGCACCGGGTGGTCACCCCCGGGCTGCGTCGGGCAGTGGTGGCGCGGGACAAGACCTGCGTGTTCGCCGGGTGCGGTGCGCCGCACTGGTGGGCCGACGTCCACCACATCGTCCACTGGCTGCACGGCGGTGAGACGAAGCTCGAGAACTCCGCGCTGCTGTGCGAACGTCACCACACCAAGGTGCACCACGGGTTCTCGGTCGAGCGAGATCCCGGTGGTCGATGGCGGACCTGGCGCCCCGACGGCACCGAGATCCTCTTCGGGCCCCTGCTGCACTGAGATCTGCTCGGGCACCACGGCACTGAAGGCTCCTCGTCACCGGCATCCGGCCACGGTTCTCTCGCGGCCGGATGCCGGCGTGCGCCGCGTGTGGCCCGACCGGCGTGCGCCGCGTGTGGACCGACCGGCGTGCGCCACGTGTGGACCGGCCGGCGTGTGCCAGGTGTCGCCTGACCGGCGCGCGCCGGATATCGCCTGACCGGCGGGACCACGCGTCGTCCGTGTCACCCGCCGGGGGTTGCGGCCGGCCCCGGACCACGGCAACGTCACCCCCGGCGCGTTACGTGATCTTGCTGCGGGGCGCGGGGGACCAGGCACCACGTTCTGTCGTCGACGCCCGGGAAGCGATCCATGACCGGCACCGTGCTCCGCCACTCCGTCCTCTCGCTCACCCTGCTCGCGGTGCTGCTCGCCGCCGGTGTGGGCGCGCTCCTGCTTCTCGGTGCCCCGCTGTGGGTGCCGGTCGTGCTGGCGGTCGTGGTGGTCAGCGCGCAGTACGCGGTCGCCCCGTACCTGATCCAGTGGCTCATCCCCGCCCGCCGGATCGCCTGGACCGGCGAGCGCTACGACACCGACCTCGAGGTCGGGGCCATCGTCGCCCGGCGGTGCGCGGAAACCGGCCTGAAGCCGGTGCGGCTGGGCATCGTCGAGGACGGGACACCGAACGCCTTCACCTTCGGCCACACCCGCGGCAACGCCCGCATCTACGTCACCAGCGGGCTGCTGGAACGCCTCGACGAGCGCGAGCTGGACGCCGTCGTCAGCCACGAGGTCGGGCACGTCAAGCAGAACGACGTCCTGGCCATGGCGATCGCCAGCACCGTGCCGATCCTGCTGTACTACGTCTTCCTCTCACTCCGCGGCAACGGCAACGCGAACACGGCCATCCCCGCGGTGGTCAGCTTCGTCGGCTACCTGCTCTCCCAGCTGGTCGTGCTCTCCCTCGGTCGCGCCCGCGAGCTCGGCGCCGACCACTACAGCTGCTCGGTCACCGGCGACGGTGACGCGCTGTGCTCGGCCCTGGTCACCATCGGCTACGGCATGGGCCAGGTGGACGCCCAGCTGGCCGCCGCCGTGCAGGAGGCCAAGGAGAGCAAGGACAAGGACCAGCAGAAGGTGCTGGCCAAGGTGGAGGGGCGGCACCAGCGGATGCGGGCGGCCGGCGTCCTGGGCATCGCCGACCAGGCGCAGGGCGCCACCGTCCTGGCCGCGCGGGAGCGCGGCCTCGACCCGCGCGAGGTGATCGGCGCGCTGCGCTGGGACACCTGCAACCCTTGGGCGCGCTGGACCCAGCTGTTCAGCACCCACCCGCTGATCGTGCGGCGCATCGGCGCGCTGGAGGACAGCGGCCTGCCCGGCGCCCCGACGCGGTGGAGCGCCCACGAGGTGGCGCGCTCCTGCGTGGGCCTCGAGGTCACCCGGGCCCGGCGCCGGTTCTGGCTGGAGCTCCCGGTCCGGTACCTGCCGTTCATCGCGGTGCTGGTCGGCGCCGTCGCCTGGGGCTCGGACGACTGGCTGCTGCTCGCCCAGGCGGCCACCGTCGGAGGCGTCGCGCTCGTCGTGCGCACCGCGTTCAGCCGGCCGCTCGCACCCAGCCGCCCCGTCTCCCGGGTGACCGAGCTGCTCACCCGGCTCGACGCCAGCCCGGTCACCGGCCTGCCGGTCGAGATCCGCGGCCGGATCATCGGCCGCGGCACCCCCGGCTACGCGCTGAGCCCGGACCTCGTCGTCCAGGACGAGTCCGGCTTCGTGCCCGTGCTCTACCTGCAGCCCTGGCCGTTCGCCCGCAGCCTCTTCGGGCTGCTCCAGGCCCCCGACCTCATCGACACCGACGTCGTCGTGCGCGGCTGGTACCGGCGCAGCCCCGCGCCGGTGCTGGAGCTGCGGGAGATGGTGCCGACCGAGGGCACGCGGGTGCGCGGCTTCCAGTGGATCGTCGCCTACGCCCTCGGGCTGGCGATCGCGGCCGTCGGTGGCGGCGCGTGGATGTTCCAGGCGCTCAGCGCCTGAGCCCGGGGCGGGCACGGGCCGCCCCGATCGGCGCCTCGGCGTCGGCGGGCGATGGGGCGGACGGCGCAGCTGCAGCTCGTCGACCGTAGGTCACGGCCGACCGGTGGCAGGGCCGAACTCGGCGAGGTCCCAGGAGGCGTCGGCCCAGGGGCGGCGGCTGTGCGCCAGGCGCAGCCGCCCGGGCCGGGCGTCGATGGTCTCGGCGAACACCGTGCCGAACACCCGGCCGTCGTGCTCCCGCCGCACCACCAGGGCCGCCGGGTCGTCGGCGGGCGGCTGCCCCTGGAGCAGGGCCCGCCAGCCCGCCGTGAACTCCGCGGCCGCGAAGGTCGCCAGCCAGCGGTCGGCCTTGCGGTCCTCGGGCCCGCCGGAGGTCAGCAGGTGCGTGCCCTCGGCGTGCTCGGTCGCGGTGAGCCGGTCGCCGTCGAACTCCCAGGTGGTCAGCCGGTCCGGGGCGGCCAGGACGAGCAGGAAGCCGGCCATCCCGGCGAGCCGGACGTGCGCGGTCCAGTCGGGCCCGTGGACGGCGCCCAGCAGCGGCAGCACCCCGCGGCTCGGTGCTCCCGGCGCGGCCGGGCGGTCGTGGTACCGGTTCAGCACCAGGGCGGTCACGCCGGTGGCGAGGGAGGTGGCGCACCAGGTGCCGCCGGCGACGCTGTCCCGCCCGCCGACGACGTCCGGGAACTCCGGCCACCACCGGCCGGGGTCGTCGAACTCCCGCGAGGTCAGCTCGTCGCGGACCGCGAGGAGCTCCACCGGTCGGCCGGCGGACCGGCGCACCACCACCGTGCACATGCGGGCATCCTGTCGCGCCGGTCGGGGCGGACCGGTCGGCGGGGCCCGAAAGGGCTCGACGGCGGGGGAGTGGCCGATGGGGACCTTCGTCCCGCAGGCGGGGACGCACGGCCTCGCGACTTCTGCACGGCTGCGCGGGAGGGTCGGGATGGGCCCGGAAGAGGTCCGGGCCCGGAGCCGAGGAGTGGTCATGACCGAGACGGATGTCCAGCGGGTCGGTGGCGCCGGCGGTGGGGCCCGGCCCCGCGTCGTCGTCGGCGTGGACGCATCGGCCGGCTCGCGGGCGGCGCTGGCGCACGCCCTCCTCACCGCGGCCCGCACCGGCGCCGAGGTCGAGGTGGTGGCGGCGTACCAGGTCGCGCCCACCTGGTGGGCCGGGCCCGAGCTGGCCGGCGTGCAGCCCACCGACGAGGTCGCCGACGCCACCACCCAGGCGATCGGGACCTTCGTCCAGGAGGTGCGCGACGACCTGGCGGTGATCGGCGCCCAGGGGGCGGCAGACGTGCCCGTGCAGCTCACCGTCGACGCCGGCCCGGCCGCCCAGCTGCTGGTGCGGCGCGCCGCGGGCGCCGCCGTGCTGGTGGTCGGCAACCGCGGCCGGGGCGCGGTGCGCAGCGCGCTGCTCGGCTCCGTCGCCCTGCACTGCGTGACGCACGCGCCCTGCCGGGTCGTCGTGGTGCACCGCACCCCGGCCGACCAGGGGCGGCAGCGCACCGTCGTCGTCGGGGTCGACGGCTCGGCGCCGTCCCGCGCGGCCCTCGCCGTGGCCGTCGAGGAGGCCGCCCGGCTCGGGGCCGACGTCGAGGCGGTCGCCACCTTCACCCTCTCCGACCAATGGACCGACGGCCTCGGCCGGTCGCTGCCCACGGTCGCCGAGATCACCGCCGACGTGCAGCGCCGGCTCGACGGTGCGGTCGCCGACGTGTTCCGCGGCGCCGACCACCCGGGCGGGACGGCGCCCACCGTGTCGACCGTGGTGGTGGAGGGGGCGCCGTCGGACGTGCTCGTGCGGAGGGCGGCCGACGCCGAGCTGCTGGTGGTGGGCAGCCGCGGTCGCGGGCAGGTGCGCGGCCTGCTGCTGGGCTCGGTGGGCCTGCACTGCGCCATGCACGGCCCGTGCCCGGTGATGGTCGTCCGGCCCGTCGCCGAGGTGGCCGCGGCCGGCTGAGCCGGTCCGCGCCGGCACGCTCGGGCGGCGCCGGGGAGGCCCGTCGGCGGTGCCTAAGCTGGCGCGGTGACCGCCCAGGCCGAGCAGGACACCATCCGGGTCTTCCTCCTCGACGACCACGAGATCGTCCGCCGCGGGGTGGCCGACGTGCTGGAGACCGACCCCGGCATCGTCGTGGTGGGAGAAGCGAAGAACGCAGCGGAAGCGCTGGCCCGGGTGCCGGCGCTGCGCCCGGACGTCGCGGTGCTCGACGTGCGGCTGCCCGACGGCGACGGCGTCTCGGTGTGCCGCGAGCTGAGGTCGAGCATGCCCGACCTCAAGGTCGTCATGCTCACCAGCTACAGCGACGACGAGGCGCTGTTCGAGGCGATCATGGCCGGCGCGTCGGGCTACCTGCTCAAGCAGATCCTCGGGCAGGACCTGGTCGCCGGGGTGCGCACGGTGGCCGCCGGCGGCTCGCTGCTCGACCCGACGGCCGCGGCCGCGGTGATGCAGCGGATGCGCCGCTCGGCCGAGCCCGCCGGCCCGCTGGCCAAGCTCAGCGAGCAGGAGCGCACCGTGCTGGAGCTGATCGGCGAGGGGCTGACCAACCGGCAGATCGGCGAGCGGATGTTCCTCGCCGAGAAGACGATCAAGAACTACGTGTCGCACCTGCTGGCCAAGCTCGGGCTGGAACGCCGCACCCAGGCCGCCATCCTGGCCACCGAGCTGCGCGGCCCGGTCCGGCCCTCGCAGTGAGCTGAGACGCAGGCCCGGGCTCAGCTCCCGCTGCGGGCCGGCAGCGGGACGTGCCAGCGCAACCGGGTGCCGCCCTCGGCGACCCGCTGCGCCGAGGCGCTGCCGCCGCGGGCCAGCGCCCGCCGCTCCAGGTTGCCCAGCCCGCTGCGGGCCACCAGCGGGTCGATGCCGCACCCGTCGTCCAGCACCTCCACGACCACCTCGTCACCGACGTCCAGGGTGACGGTCAGGTGCCGGGCGGCGGCGTGCCGGGCGGCGTTGGTCACGCCCTCCCGGACGACGGCCTCGACGTCGGCGGCCAGCGCACCGGTGACCAGGGCGTCGACCGCGCCGGACATCCGCACCGTGGGGTGCAGACCGGGCTCGGCGGCGGCGGTGACGATGTCCAGCACCCGCCGGCGCAGGCTGTCCGCGGTGCTCGCGTCGTCGGTGGTGTGCAGGTCGAAGATGGTGGTCCGGATGTCCCGCACCGTCTCGTCCAGCTGGTCGACGACGCCACGCAGCCGCTGCTGCACCGGCTCGTCCCGCACCCGGGTGGCCGCCGCCTGCAGGCTCAAGCCCGCGGCGAACAGCCGCTGGATGACGTGGTCGTGCAGGTCCCGGGCGATCCGGTCGCGGTCCTCGTAGACGTCCAGCCGGCGGGCCACCTGCTGGCGGGCCACCATGTCCAGGGCCAGCCCCACCTGGTCGGCGAACGCGGCGACCAGCGGCCCCAGCGCGGGGTCGAACGGCTGCGCGCCGCCACGTCGCACGGCGACGACGACCGCCGGCCAGGCGTCGGTGCGCTCCAGCGGCACGCCGATCGCCGGGCCCCACGGAACCCGGCCGGTGGGCGCGTCCGGCAGCAGGCCGGTCAGGTCCAGCGAGGCCACCGCGCCGGCGGACAGCACCGCCCGCAGCGCCGGGGTGTCCTCCGGGGGGAGCCGGGCGCCGGTGACGTCGGCCAGCTCGGGGCCGCTGCTCTGCGCCTGCACCTGGTAGGTGTCGGTGTCCGGCAGCGCGACCAGCAGCCAGGTCGCGTCCGCCCCGGTCAGCGTGCGCACCCGGTCGGCCACCAGCTGCAGCGCGGCGTCCGGGGAGGCCCCGCCGAGCAGGGCGACCCGGACGTCGGCCACGGCCTCCTGCCACCGGCGGCGCACCGTCGCCTGCTCGTAGAGCCGGGCGTTGTCGATCGCGATGCCCGCGGCCCCGGCCAGCGCGACCAGCACGGCCTCGTCCTCCGCGGTGAACTCGCCCTCGCGCTTCTCGGTCAGGTAGAGGTTGCCGTAGACCTCGCCGCGTACCCGCACCGGAGCGCCCAGGAACGAGTGCATCGGCGGGTGGTCGGCCGGGATGCCGACGGCGGCCGGGTGCCGGCTGAGGTCGCCGAGCCGCAGCGGCCGGGGATCGGTGATGAGCTGGCCGAGCAGGCCCTTGCCCTGCGGCAGCGGCCCGTCGAGCGCCGGGTGGCCCGCCGGCAGACCGACGGTGATGAAGTCGCCGAGGCCACCGCCGGGCCGCAGCACGCCGAGGGCGCCGTACCGGGCGTCGACCAGCCCGGTGGCCGCTCCCACGATCCGGCGCAGCGTGGCGTCCAGGTCCAGCCCGGCGGAGACGCTGAGGAAGGCGTCGAGCAGGTCCTGCATCCGGGCCTGGGTGCGGGCGACCGTGGCCAGCCGGTCCCGCACCTCGTCGAGCAGCTCGGTCAGCCGCATGCCGGCCAGTGCGGACGTCCCGGCGGGCAGGGCGTCGTCCGGGTCCCGGGGAGTTCCTGCGGCGCTCATCCCGGCCAGCATCCCCTGGGGCGCGGCGGAGGGACCACCCGGCGTCCGGACGGCTCGACCCGGAACCGGCGGCGGCTCTGCCACGTGGCGGTCGCCCCGGCCTCCGGCACAACGACCGGGCCCCCCGTCGCGCGAGGAGACCGGTCGTCGGGTGCGGTCAGCGGGCGTCGGCCGGGGCGGCGACGGTCTCCGGCGCGGGCTCCGCGGCCAGGTCGGCCTGCCACAGGTCCGGGCCGAACACCTCGTACTGGATGTCCCGGGCCGGCACGCCGCGGGCGATCAGCTGGCTGCGGACCGCCTTCATGAACGGCAGCGGGCCGCACAGGTAGTACCCGGCGCCCTGCGGCAGGCCGACGCCGCTCAGGTCCATCCGCCCGGTGTGCACATCGCCGGCGGGCAGCTCGCTGTCCCCGCCGTCGGAGTACCAGACCTGCACCCGGGCGCCGGGCAGCGCGGCCACGTCGTCCAGCAGCTGCCGGCGGAGCGCGAAGGTGGACTCCGCCGTGTCGGCGTGCAGCACGGTGATCGGCAGGTGTGAGCCCGCGGCCACCAGGTGGGAGATCATCCCGGCCATCGGGGTGACGCCGATGCCGCCGCTGACGAACACCACCGGGCGGCCGGAGTCGTCCAGCACGACGTCGCCGAAGGGCACCGAGATGGTCAGCCGGTCACCGACGGCCACGGTGTCGTGCAGCAGCGTGGAGACCTCCCCGGCGGGCTTGCCGCCGCCGGCGACCCGCTTCACCGAGAACTGCAGGTGCTCGCCGTCGTCGGCCCGGGTGAGGCTGTACTGCCGGGGCTGGTGCACCCCGTCGGGCATGAGCGCCAGCACCGAGACGTACTGGCCCGGCAGCGACGAGCGCACCAGCCGGTCGTCGCCCCGCGTGACCCGGAAGGTGACCACGTCCGGGGTCTCCTGGATGCGCTCGGTGACCTCCCACTCGCGCCACACGGCCTCCGGGGTGACGGCGCGGGCGCTGTACAGGCCGCGCTCCATGTTGATCAGGGCGTTGGCCATCAGCCAGTAGACCTCGTCCCAGGCCGCGGCCACCTCCGGGGTGACCGCGTCCCCGAGGACGTCGACGATCGCCCAGAACAGGTTGTCGTGCACGGTCTGGTACTGGTCGGGGCGCAGGCCCAGCGAGGCGTGCTTGTGCGCGATCCGGGACAGCAGCGCCTCCGGCACCTGCTCCGGGTCGTGCAGCAGCGTGCTGGCGAACACCGCGACCGAGCCGGCGAGCGCGACCTGCTGGGTGCCCTCGGCCTGGTTGCCGCGGTTGAACAGGCCGTCGAGCAGCTCGGGGTGCTCGCCGAACATGTGTGCGTAGAAGCGCCGGGCGATCTCCTCGATGTTCTCGGCGACCACCGGGAGGGTGGCCTCGATGACCGGGCGCGAGGTGTCGGACAGCATCGGTTCTCCTCGAGTGGTGGGGCAGCGGGGTCCTCCCCCAGCTGGTCGGGGCCTGCCGACCGAGCGCAGGACGACGGAGGTCCTCGCCACGGAGGCCGTTGCCCGGGACCACCGGTAGGCATCGTCTCCGTGCGGGACCGGCTCCGATTCCACGTTGCCGCACGCCGTCCGGGCAGGGCCGGAAGTCCCTGGCTCGGGACCGTGCGACCCGAGCAGCGTCGGGAGCCCCCGGGTACGCCGGGGCCGCCCACACGAGCGGTGGCTCCCGAGGCGGCGCCGTTCGCCATCGGCGTCACCGTCGTCGAGCCCGGTGGCGCCCGCACCGGCTCAGGCCGCAGCGGTTTGCCTGTCACCGAGCCGCTCGACGCCCACGACGGGTCACCGGCCCGGGCCCCGGGCGGAGGTCACCAGCCGAGGGCGCCGTGCCGGTCGGTGAAGGTGCCGGTCGGGCCGTCGGCGCCGATGGTGGCCATCGCGACGATCGCGTCGGTGCCCTCGGTGACGGTCTGCGGGCCGGAGTGGCCGTTGAAGTCGGTCGCCGTGTAGCCCGGGTCGACCACGTTGACCCGCACGTCCGGGATGAACTGGGCGTACACCGACGTCAGCATGTTCACCGCCGCCTTGCTGGCCGAGTAGCCGACCGTGGGCAGCGTCGACTCGATCCGCGAGGAGTCCCCGCGCACGGTGAACGAACCCAGCCCGCTGGTCACGTTCACGATCACCGGCGCCGCCGACCCGCGCAGCAGCGGCAGGAAGGCGTGCGTCGTCCGCACGATGCCCACGGTGTTGGTGTCCAGCACCGCCAGCACACCCGGGCCGTCGAACTCCTCGATCGCGGCGAACGGCCCGGAGATGCCGGCGTTGTTGACCAGCACGTCCAGCCCACCGAACCGCCGGCGCACCTCCTCCGCCGCCGTGGCCACCGACTCGTCGGAGGTCACGTCGATGCGCACCCACTCCACGCCCAGCTCCTCGGCCGCGCGCTGCCCGCGGTCGGCGTCCCGTGCCCCGATGACCACCCGGTGCCCGTGCTCCGTCAGCCGCCGGGCCGTCTCGTACCCCAGGCTCTTGTTGCCACCAGTAATCAGTGTCGTCGTCATGGCCCCGACCCTGCGCCCGTCCGGGGGAGGTCGGCTGGTGCCCTTCGACCGTATGACCGGCAGTACCACCCATCCCGCCCGCGGTGGACGACGATGAGCGCATGACCGATCGAGGCGACTTCGCGGCGCTGCTGCGTGCATGGCGGGAACGCCTCCAGCCGGCCGCGGTCGGGTTCCCGACCGGGCAGCGCCGCACCAAGGGGCTGCGGCGGGAGGAGGTCGCCCTGCTGGCCGGCGTCTCGGTCGACTACCTGGTGCGGCTGGAGCAGGGGCGCGCCGACCGGCCCTCTGCGCAGGTCGTCGGCTCGCTCGCCCGGGTGCTCCAGCTGTCGGACCTCGAGCGCGACCAGCTGTACCTCGCCGCCGGCCTGCCGGCCCCGCTGCCCAGCGCCGTCCCCACGCACATCCCGGCCAGCGTCCAGCGGCTGCTGGCCCGCCTCCCGGACGTCGCGGTCGGCGTCTGGACGGCGCACTGGACCCTGCTGACCGCCAACGCGGCGTGGCGGTCGCTGCTCGGGGCGATCAGCCCGGGCACCAACCTGGTGCTCGCCCACTTCGCCGGCCGGGAGCCGGAGGTGGTGTGGGCCGCCGGCGACCGCGAGCGGCACGAGCGCGCCCTGGTCTCCGACCTGCGGACCGCGCTCATCCGCTACCCCGACGACCCGTCCGTGCGGGCGGTGCTCGCCGAGTGCGAGGCCTTCGACCGCTTCCGGCAGCTGTGGGCCGAGGGCACGGTCGTCGAGCACCGGTTCCAGTCGAAGACCTTCCTGCACCCCCTCGTCGGGCAGGTGACGATGGACTGCGACGTCCTCACCGCCATCGGCACCGACCTGCGGATCGTCGCCTACACCGCCGAACCGGGCACCGAGGACGCGTCCCGGTTCGACCTGATCCGCACGCTCGGCACGGTCGAGGCGGCGTCCACCGGGTCGACCGGGGCCTGAGCCCGGTCGACCCGGGGGGCCGTCAGCTGCCGGCGGGGTCCGCCGGCACGGTCGGCGGGACGTTCCCCGGACCGGCCTCGTCCGGCCGGGGGCGGTCCTGCCGGTGCAGGCTAATGGCGACCAGGGCGACGTCGTCCTCGGGCGTGGTGTCGACCAGCCGGTCGATGAGCTGGTCGCACAGCTCGGCCAGCGGCCGGCCCGCGAACTCCGCGGCCGCGGCACGCAGCCGGCTCATGCCGTCGTCGAGGTCGGCGTCCCGGCGTTCGATGAGCCCGTCGGTGTAGAGCAGCACGGTGGTGTCGCGGTCGAGGCTGACGACCGAGTCGTCGCGCTGCGCGGTGGAGTCGACGCCCAGCATCAGGTCACCCCGCCAGCTCGCCAGCTCGGCGATCGTGCCGTCGGGGTGGATGACCAGCGGCGGCGGGTGGCCGGCGTTGGCCCAGCGCATCCGGGTGACGCCGCGCTCCAGGTCGGCCGGGCTCTGCTCGAACCGGGCCAGCGCCGCGGTGGCGTAGGTGTGCAGCTGCAGCTGGGTCATCGCGGCGTCCAGCTGGGCCAGCAGCTGCGCCGGGCTCGCGTCCCCGCTGACGGCGATGCCCCGCAGCATGCTGCGCAACTGGCCCATCGACGCCGCGGCGGTCGTGTCGTGGCCGACCACGTCGCCGATGACCAGCACGGTCGCGCCGTCGGGCTGCAGGAACGCGTCGTACCAGTCCCCGCCCACCCGGGCCGCCTCGGCGGCGGGCAGGTACCGGACGACGACCTCGGCGTGGTCGGGCTCCGGCGGTGCGGTCAGCATGCTGCGCTGCAGCTCCTCGGCCAGCCGTCGCTGCTGCTCGTACAACCGGGCGTTGTCCAGTGCCAGGCCGGCGCGCTCGGCCACCTCGGTCGCGGTCGCCACGTCGGCTGGGTCCACCGGCCGGTGCCGGTCGTGGCCCAGGGTGAGGGCGCCCAGCACCCGGTCCCGGCCGGGGATCGGCAGGACGGTCATGGCGCCCGGGGCGAGCACCTGCAGCATCTCGCGAGCGGCGCCGGTGGCCACCGCGCTCAGCGCCGGGCCGGCCAGTTCCACGCCCGCGACGTGGACCGGGGCGCCGGTGGTCATCGCGCGGAGCACCGGCGCCGTCGTGGGGGACGACTCCTGGGTCGCGGCTCCGTAGCGGCGTACCAGGGGCGTCCCCGCCGGGTCGGTGTGCCAGCCGCCGGCGTCCCGCAGTCCGCCGTCCTCGCCGAGGAGGGTGACCGTCGCCCAGCTGGCGAGGCCGGGCACCAGCACCCGGGGGATGCGCCCGACGGCGGCCGGCGCGTTCAGCGTGCCGACCAGCTCGTGGCTGACCCGCGCCAGCAGGGCCAGCCGCTCGCTGGCGCTGCGCCGCGCCGTGACCTCGGTGAGGTAGAGCCACAGGCCCTGGGGGGTCGGAACGGCCTGCACCTCGAACCACTGGTTCAGCGGCTCGGGGTAGAAGGCCTCCACGCTCTGCGGCTCCCGGGTGTCGACCGCCCGCCGGAAGGCGCGGCCGAACTCGTTGTCCACGTTGGCCGGGAACGCCGACCAGTAGGAGCGGCCGAGCAGGTCGCCGCGGGAGTACCCGACCATCCGCTCGGCGGCGGCGTTGATGAAGCGGACGGTCCACTCGGTGTCGAGCTCGAGCAGCCCGATCGGCATGGTCTCCAACGTCTGCGCGTCGTCGTCGCCGACCTCGCCGCCTGTGCGCCACCAGCGCGCCATCGAACCTCGTCACTCGGTCGAGTTGTGTTGCCTACTTGATGAACTTATCAAGTCGTCCGTAACCGATCCGCTCGTAGGATAGCGCCCATGCCGTTCACTCCCGGTCGACCGCTGGCCGAGGCCAAGGCAGACCTCTTCAAGGCGCTCGCGCACCCCGCCCGCATCCGGGTGCTCGAGCTGCTGGCGGAGGGGGAGCAGACGGTGGGCGCGCTGGCCGAGGCCACCGGGCTGGAGCTGTCCCACCTCTCGCAGCAGGTCAGCGTCCTGCGCAGGGCCGGCATCGTGGACAGCCGACGGGTGGGCAACAACGTGTTCTGCACGCTGTGCGACCCGCAGACCGCGGAGCTGCTCGGGGTCGCCCGCCGGATGCTGACCGTCCACCTCCGGCAGGGGCAGGCGCTGCTCCAGGCGCTGGACGGCGCGGACGACGCGGTCGCAGTGGCTGACGCCGGCCGGGGGACGTCCACCCCGGCGCAGGCCTGACCGTCGCCGCGCGACTGCGGGAATGGTGCGCATCGACAGCTCTGGCCGACCGCGGGTCGTCGTGGTCGGCGGGGGAGTGCTCGGCGTCTCGGCCGCGGCCCAGGCGGCCGCCCGGGGCGCCCGGGTCACCCTGCTGACGGACGGCGGACTCGCCGACGGCGCCTCCGGACGGTCGCTGGCCTGGCTGAACTCGGCCGGTGACCTCCCCGCCGGGTACCACCGCCTCCGCCTGCTCGGCCTCGACCGCTACCGGGCGTTCGCCGCCCGCACCGACTCGACCGCGCGGGTCGCGCTCGACGGCGGCCTCCGCTGGGGCGACGGCGTCCGGGCCTCGTTCGAGCACCAGGACGAGATCGGCTACCCGGCGCAGTGGCTGAGCCGCGTGGACGTCGCTGCGCGGTTCCCCGCGGTGGACGCCGGCGTGCTCCCGGACGACGGTGCGCTGTTCAACCCGGGCGAGGGCTGGGTCGACCTGCCGTCACTGATCGACCAGCTCGCCCGCGACCTGGTCGCCGCCGGGGGAGCGGTGCGCACCGCCGCCGGCCGCTGCGCGGCGGTCGTGTCAGGCGGCCGGGTCACCGGCGTCCGCACCGGCTCCGGTGACGTGCTCCCCGCCGACGCCGTCCTGCTGGCCACCGGTGCCGCCGTCCCCGGGGCGCTCGCCGACCTCGGCGTCCAGGTCCCGGACGCCACCTCGAACGCGCTGCTGGTCCGCACCCGGCCGGTCGACCACGGCCTGCGGGCCGTGCTGAACACCCCGCGGGTGGCGCTGCGCCCGGCACCGGACGGCGCCCTGGTGATGGACGCCGCCTGGTCGGAGGCGCAGGTCGTGCGCCGGGACGACGGCAGCTTCGACGTCCCCGACGGCACGGTGCGGGGCCTGCTGGCCGAGGCGGCGCGGGTGCTCGCCGGCTCTCCGGAGCTGACCTGCGCGTCCTACGGCGTGGGGCGCAAGCCGATCCCCGGCGACGGGCACCCGGTGCTCGGCCCGGTGCCCGGCGTCGACGGCCTGCACGCCGCCTTCAGCCACAGCGGCGCGACGCTCGGGCTCATCGCCGGCGAGCTCCTTGCCGGCGAGCTCGTCGGCGGAGACCCCAGCCCGCTGCTGGCCGACTTCCGGCCGGCCCGGTTCGGCTGCGGCTGACCCGCCGCCTGGAGTTCACCGTCTGGGCATGGTGCGGAGGGTGCCGGCGGCTTAACGTCTTCCTCGTCCGCGGTCATCGGCGCCCTCGGGTCCCGACGGTGCGGGCGTGGACAGCTCGGCGGCCACAGGGGGAACTGGTGCCTGACCTCGCGTTGCGGCAACGGCCACGCGCCCGAACGCGTCGCCGGCCGGCGTGCCGGGGAGCCCGGCCATGAGCCCGCGGCACCGCCGTCCCTTCCCGAGCGGCCGCGGGATCGCCGTGACCGCCGGCGTGACCACCGCGCTGGTCGCCTTCCTGCCGGCCGCCAGTGCCGCCCCGGGAATGCACCCCGACTGGGAACCGGTGGTGGCCGGCGCCGAGGCCGACGAGCCCCAGGGCTCGATGTCCCGGTTGTTCGGCGGATCGACCCGGGTGGCCGGCCCCGCCGACCCCGACCTGGACACCATGAGCTCCGCCCCGGACGACACCGGCACCGACGACGGGTACGGCAGCCCCGACCTCGACCAGGACCCCGCCGCGTTCGACCGGTCGGCCCCGCGGTCGGGTGCCAGCTCGACGCTCGCCTCCAGCGGGATCCCCTCCACCGCGATGGACGCCTACACCGCCGCCGCCGAGGCCAACGCCGACTGCGGGATCTCCTGGACGCTGATCGCCGCCATCGGCCGGGTGGAGTCGAACCACGGCCGCTTCGCCGGCGCCACCCTGCACACCGATGGGCTGTCGAGCCCGCCGATCATCGGCATCCCGCTGACCGGCAGCGGTGGCACCGCCCGGATCACCGACTCCGACGGCGGCCGCCTCGACGGCGACGCCGTGTACGACCGCGCCGTGGGCCCGATGCAGTTCATCCCGACCACCTGGGCTGTCTACGCCGCCGACGGGAACGGCGACGGACGCCGCGACCCGTTCAACATCCACGACGCGGCCGCGGCCGCCGGGAAGTACCTGTGCGCCGGGGGCAAGGACCTCTCGACGCCGGCCGGGCAGGCGCGCGCCGTCTTCGCCTACAACCACTCCGACAGCTACGTCGCGTCGGTGCTGTCGCTGGCCGCCACCTACGCAGGGACGACGCCGCCGCGGGTGCCGACCCCGGCGGGCCCGGCGCCCGCGCTGCCGCCGGTCGACCCGGCACGCCCGCCCGCGCTGCCCGAGCCGCCGGTGTCCGCGGCCGACCGCCCACCGGTGGTGGCGCCGCAGCTGCCGGCCCCCGTCCCGCCGCCTCCGGTGGTGGAGCAGCCCACCCCGGAGCAGCCGGTGCCGGAGCAGCCGGTGCCGGAGCAGCCCGCCCCCGAGCAGCCCGCCCCCGAGCAGCCCGCGCCGGAGCAGCCCGCACCGGAGCAGCCCGCACCGGAGCAGCCCGCACCGGAGCAGCCCGCGCCCGAGCAGCCCGCACCGGAGCAGCCCGCACCGGAGCAGCCCGCACCGGAGCAGCCCGCGCCGGAGCCGCCGGTCGAGGAACCAGCTTCTGCGCCCACCCCGTGCGAGACCGCGGACCAGCCGGCTGCGGCGCTCACCGTCGACGTGGTCAACGGCACCGGCTCACCGGAAGCGGCCACCGAGGTGGTCGCCCGGCTGACGGACGGCGGACTGACGATCGGCGAGGCGCGCGACTCCGCCGACCGCCCCGCCTCGGGGATCGCCCACCCGGAGAGCGCGGCCGCCGAGGCTCGGTCGCTGGCCGAGGCGCTCGGCATGGCCGACCTGCTGCGGGTCGAGCCGGTCGAGCGGATCACCGTCGTGCTGGGCGGCACCGACTCCGCCGCGCTGATCGAGGCCGTTCGGGCCTTCACCGGCCTGCCGTGTCCGGCCGCCGAGCCGGCCGCGGAGGAGGAGGAGGTGACCACCGAGGAGACCACCCCCGCCCAGCCGGCGACCACTGAGCCGGCGACCACCGAGCCGGCCACCACGGAGGCGGCGGCCACGGAGGCGGCGACCACCGAGCCGGTGACCACTGAGCCGGCGGCCACGGAGCCGGTGACCGCGCCGGCCACGGCCACCGAGCCGGCCGGCGCGAACGGCTGACCGGCATCGGGTCGGTGACCGCGGGGGAGAGCCGGGCGTTCTTCGGCGCCCGCGCCACCGGGTGGGAGGAGAAGTTCCCCGACGACGGCCCGCGGTTCGAGCGGGCCGTCGGTGAGCTGCGCGTCCGACCGGGCGACGCCGTCCTGGACGCCGCCTGCGGCACCGGCCGCGCGCTGCCGGTGCTGCGGGCCGCCACCGGGCCGGCGGGCACCGTGGTGGGTGTCGACCTGACCCCGGAGATGCTCGGCGAGGCACAGCGCAGGGGCCGTGACCGGCTCGCCGAGCTGGTGCGGGCGGACGTGACCGAGCTGCCGTTCCCTCCCGCGACGTTCGACGTCGTCTTCGCCTCCGGGCTGGTGTCGCACCTGCCCGACCCGGCAGCGGGCCTCCGTGAGCTGGCCCGGGTCGCCGCCTCCGGGGCGCGGCTCGGGCTGTTCCACCCGGTCGGCCGGGCGGCGCTGGCCCGGCGGCACGGCCGCGAGCTCACCCCGGAGGACGTCCGGTCCGAGCCCCGGATCCGGGCGCTGCTGACCGCCGCCGGGTGGACCTGCACCGACGTCGACGACGCCGAGGACCGCTGGCTGGTGCGCGCCGTCCGGCCCTGACGCCCGGGCGCGGCGCCACCCGGACCTGCCCGGGTCGACGGCGCCTGCGTGTCACCCTGTCCGGCGTGCGCCCGCCGACCCGCCCCCGCCTGACGTGAGCAGCGCCCTGCTGGCCGCGCTGGTCGCCGGGCTGGGCGGTGCCCTCGTCGGCCGTGCCGCCGACTCGGTGGCACTCGTGGCGTCCCGACGGCCCGCCGGGGACGGCCGGGTCGCGGTGCGGGTCGACCGGCGGGCGCGGGCGGTCGGGGCGCCGTGGCCGGAGCTGGCCGGGGCGCTCTGCGCGGCCGCGGTCACCCTCCGGTTCGGCTGGAGCCCACAGCTCGCCGCCTGGCTGTGGTTCGCCGCCGTCGGCCTGCTGCTGGCCGTCGTCGACCTGCGCGAGCAGCTGCTGCCCAACCGGGTGCTGCTGCCCGGGGTGATCGGCGGGGTCGCCCTGCTGGGCCTGGCCGCCGCCGTCGACGGCGACTGGTCGGCCGGTGGCCGGGCGCTGCTGGCCGGGGGAGCGGCGTTCGCGGTGCTCCTGGCCATGGCGCTGATCAGCCCGAGCGGCCTGGGCATGGGCGACGTCAAGCTGGCTGCGCTGCTCGGCCTGTACCTGGGCTGGCTGGGGTGGTCTGTCGTCCTCGCCGGCTTCTTCGTCGGCTTCCTGCTGCAGGCGCTGGTCGGGCTGGGGCTGCTCGCCGCCCGTCGGGTGGACCGGAGCACCGGTCTGCCGTTCGGGCCCGCGCTGCTGGTCGGCGCCCTGCTCGCGGCGCTGCTCGCGGGGGAGTGGGCACTGCCGCTCTCCTGACCGGCCGACCCGCGTCACCCGGGCGGGTGAGGCCGGCGGGCCCCGGCTGCGGAGTCGGTCGTGCACGGTCGATCAACGGGGGGAGGACCGCGACCCGGGTCAACCGACCCGCTCAGTCGACGGTCGGTTCCCCAGGAGATCACGTTGGTCAGCCTGTTCCAGACGCTGCACGCCCTGTCCGTCGTCACCGTCGACCGTGCCGCGGACCGGCTGCGGACCGTCAAGGAGGAGAAGGGCGCCTCCGCCGTCGAGTACGCGATCCTCGTCGGCGCCATCGCGCTGGTGGTCGCGGCTGCCGTCCTGGTCTTCGGCTCGAAGCTGGAGGCGCTGTTCAACAGCATCACCCTCAGCACTCCGACGTCCGCGCCCAAGAGCTGACCCCCTCTCCCGCCTTCCACGACAGGAGCAGCTCCGTGCCCGGACGCCCTGCCCGGCTCCACCGCCGTCCCGCTCGCCGGCTCTTCGGCGAGCGGGGCGCGGCGGCGGTCGAGTTCGCGCTGGTCGTCCCGCTGCTGTTGCTGCTGCTCGTGGGGATCATGGAGTTCAGCAAGGCCTTCAACACCCAGGCCACGCTGGCCGCGGCCGCCCGTGAGGGTGCCCGCACCATCGCCACGGCGGGCACGGCCGCGTCCGCGCTGTCGATCGTGCAGTCGGCGGCCGGGTCGCTGGGCGTCCCGACCTCCGCCATCAGCATCACCCCGCTCACCTGCGTGGGTGCGGCGGCCGGCACCACGGTGACGGTGACCGTCACCCACCGCCAGACGTTCCTCGGCGGGGTGCTCGGGTCCTCGGGCATCACCCTGACCGGCCGGGCGGCCATGCGATGCGGCTGACCTCTCGGCTGCTGCGGCTCCTCGGGCCGCGGCGGCTGGCCGACGAGCGTGGAGCCGTCGCGGTGATGGTGGCGCTCATGCTCGTGCCGCTGCTCGGGTTCGCCGCCATCGCGGTGGACGTCGCCTCGCTGTACGCTGACCGCGAGCAGCTCCGCAACGCCGCCGACTCGGCAGCCCTGGCCGTCGCCACCGACTGCGCGCGCGGCGCCTGCGCCAACCCCGTCGCGACGGCGACCGCCGCGCTGACCGCGAACGCCGGCGCCGCCGACGCGGCCGGCGCCACCCTGCGCACCCCCGACGTCGCGCTCACCGGGAACACGGTCACCGTGACGGTGAGCGCCGACCAGGCGCACTGGTTCGCCCCCGTGCTCGGCATCGACTCCACCCGGGTCACCGCGACCGCGACGGCCACCTGGCGGGCGATGTCGACCGGTGTCGCCCAGCTGCCGCTGGCGATCTCCTGGTGCGAGTACAAGCAGCAGATCGCGAAGTACCCGCTGACCAGCACGGTCCCGCGCCGGCTGGACTGGGAGCTCGGCTGGCTGTCGCTGTGCACCGGGCCCGGCGGCGGGCTCGTGTTCGGCGGTGGGCACGCGCTCACCGGGACGGACTCCTCGACCGTGTGCCGGTCGACGTCCTCGGTGGGTCAGTTCATCGGCATCAGCATCTGGAGCAGCGTGCTGCCCAACCGGTGCTCGGCGTCGCACCTCGACAGCCTGATCGGCACCGACCTGCAGATCCCGGTCTGGGACTACGTCGACGGCTGGATCTTCGGCAACCGCGCGCACGTCTACGGCTACGCGCTCTTCCACCTCACCGGCTACCAGCTCACCTCGAGCGAGCCGGTCTTCTACGGCTACTTCACCCGCGCCGTCGTCGCGGGTGCCCCGGCCAGCAGCACCAGCACCGCGCCGGCGGCCGACCTGGGCGCCACCTCCATCAGCCTCACTCCTCAGGGATGACCACCATGCGTCGCGTCCTCGCCGCCCTCGCGGCACTCGCCCTGGCGGCCTTCGGTGCCGTCGTCCTGGTCAGCTACGTCCGGGGCGCCGACGCGCGCGCCGAGGCCGGCGCCGTGCTGGTCCCGGTGCTGGTCGCCGAGCAGGACGTCTCGGCGGGCACGCCGGCCGAGGACGTCGCCGACCTGGTGACGATCGCGGAGGTGCCCAGTCGCCTGGTCGTCACCGGCTCCGTCGAGGACCTCGCCGACGTGGCCGGCCTGACCACGACCACCGCGCTGGTGAAGGGCGAGCAGCTGGTCTTCGCCCGCTTCGCCGATCCGTCGGTGCAGGCGGCCGCCGACGGCCAGGTCGAGCTACCGGAGAACACCGAGGAGGTGAGCCTGACCCTCGAGCCCCAGCGCGCGGTGGGCGGGGCACTGGCCGCCGGAGACCGGATCGGGGTGTTCATCAGCCAGGGCGACCCGACCACCACCGCCCTCGCGGTCGGCGAGGTGCTCGTCACCCGGGTCGACGGCACCGACGGTCAGACGGCGGCGATGACCGGTGCGGCCCAGACGGTCACGGTGACGCTGGCCCTCACCCCGGCGGACGCCGCCGTGGTCATCGCCGGGATGGAGCGGGGCGCGGTGTGGCTGTCGCTCCAGGACCCGGCCGGACCTGCCGACACCTCCCTGGACAGCACCACCGCGACGACCACGGGAGCAGACCAGTGAGCACCGTCCTGACCATCGGTGCCGACGCCGACCTCGTCGCCCGGTTCGCCGAGGCCAGCGGCGGCGACGTCCTCGCCCTCGGGGTCGAGTCGCTGGCACACGGCGCCCTGCTCCGTCACCTCGCCGGGCCGGAGGCCCCGCAGCTGGTGGTGCTGGGGCCCGAGGTCCCGTTGGAGGAGTCCTTCGCCATCGCCGGTCAGGTCGACGGTGCGGCACCGGACACCAGCGTCGTCGTCGTCGCCTTCGCCGACCCCGAGCTCTGGCTGGAGGCGATGCGCGCTGGCGTCCGCGACGTCCTCTCCCCGCACGCCGGGCCCGCCGACGTCGCCGCCGTCCTGGAGCGGGCAGCCGCCCGGGCCGAGACCCGCCGCGCGGCGTCGACGGCCGTGGGCAGCCTGCCCACCCACCGGGTGGTGGTCGTCGCCTCACCCAAGGGCGGGGTCGGCAAGACCACCGTCGCCACCAACCTGGCCGTGGGCCTGGCCGCCGCCGAGCCCGGCTCGACCGTGCTGGTCGACCTGGACGTGCAGTTCGGTGACGTCGCCAGCGCCCTGGCCCTGGCACCGGAGTTCACCCTCCCGGACACCGTGCGCGGCGCGGCGAGCAACGACCCGCTGGTGCTCAAGACCTTCCTCACCCGGCACCCGTCCGGCCTGCACGTCGTCGCCGGCAGCGACTCACCCGCAGCCGGCGACGCGGTCACCCCGGCCGAGGTCGCCCGCCTGGTCGACATGCTCAGTGGGGAGTTCCGGTACGTGGTGCTCGACACCGCCCCCGGGCTGACCGACCACACCCTGACCGCGCTGGAGCGGGCCACCGACCTGGTGCTCGTCGGCAGCATGGACGTGCCCGGGGTGCGCGGGCTGCGCAAGGAGCTCGACGTGCTCGGGGAGCTGCAGCTCGTGCCCGCCGGCCGCCACCTGGTGCTCAACGGCGCCGGCTCCTCCGGTGGGCTGGCCCTGGCCGACGTCGAGCGCACCGTCGGTGCCCCGCTGGACCTCGTCCTGCCGCGGCACGACGCGGTCCCGCTGTCGACGAACACCGGCGTCCCCCTGCTGGTCAGCGGCGGCAAGGACCCGGTCACCCGCGGGCTCCGTTCACTGGTCGCCCGGTTCGCCCCCCAGACGGCTGCCGGGCAGGGCCGGCGTGGACGCCGTCGGGTCGGTGCCCGGTGAGCCTGAGCGCCCGCCTCGCGCTGGTCCGCGGTGACGCCGCGGCACAGCCCGGCCCTGCCGGCGCCCGGCCGGACGACGACGTCGTGGTCCGTGTCGTGGGCCGCCCCGCCCCGCCGCCCACCGGCCTGGCGTCACGACTCGCCGGCACGACCGGGGTGCACCCCGACGCCGCTGCCCGCCCGGCGGCCGGAGCGGACACCCTCACCCAGCTCAAGGACCGCGCCAGCCGCGCCCTGTTCGAGCGGCTCGGCGGCAAGCTGTCCGACGCCGACATCCCCGACGAGCAGCTGCACGCCCTGGTGCGCGCCGACCTCCAGCGGGTCATCGCCCACGAGCCGACGCCCCTGTCGGAGGAGGACCGGCGGCGGCTCATCCACGAGCTCACCGACGAGGTGCTCGGCTACGGGCCGCTCCAGCCGCTGCTGGACGACCCGGACGTCACCGAGGTGATGGTCAACGGCCCGGACACCGTCTACGTGGAGCGCGGCGGCCGCATCGTGCGCACCGCTGCCGGGTTCGCCGACGAGCAGCACCTGCGCCGGGTCATCGAGCGCATCGTGTCCCGGGTCGGGCGGCGCATCGACGAGTCCTCACCGCTGGTCGACGCCCGGCTGCCCGACGGCTCCCGGGTCAACGCGATCATCCCGCCGCTGGCCTTCAGCGGCTCGTCGCTGACCATCCGCAAGTTCGCCCGCCGGCCGCTGGAGATCGGCGACCTGATCGCCGGCGGCACGCTCAGCGCGGACATGGCCGAGCTGCTGCGCGCCTGCGTGGCGGCCCGGCTCAACGTCATCGTCTCCGGCGGCACGGGCACCGGGAAGACGACGCTGCTCAACGTGCTCTCCTCCTTCATCCCCGAGGGCGAGCGGATCATCACCATCGAGGACGCCGTCGAGCTGCAGCTGCAGCAGGAGCACGTCGTCCGGCTGGAGTCGCGACCGGCCAACATCGAGGGCAAGGGCGCGATCAGCATCCGCGACCTGGTCCGCAACTCCCTGCGCATGCGCCCGGACCGGATCATCGTCGGTGAGGTCCGGGGCGGGGAGAGCCTGGACATGCTGCAGGCGATGAACACCGGCCACGACGGCTCGCTGTCGACGGTGCACGCCAACTCCCCGCGCGACGCCGTCGCCCGGCTGGAGACGCTGGTGCTGATGGCTGGGATGGACCTGCCGCTGCGCGCGGTGCGGGAGCAGGTGACCTCCGCCGTCGACGTGATCGTCCAGGTGTCCCGGCTCCGGGACGGCAGCCGGCGGGTCACCCGCGTCACCGAGGTGCTCGGCCTGGAGGGCGACACCGTCACGCTGCAGGACGTCTTCGTCTTCGACCACGCTGCCGGCAGCGACCCTGCCGGGGGCAGTGAGCGGGAGGGCCGTGAGCCCGGCCGGGCGGTGCCCACCGGCATCCGGCCGCGGTTCCTCGAGCGGTTCGCCGAGCGGGGGGTCACCGTCCCGCCGCGGGTGCTGGGGGTGCCGCACCTGGCGCCGGTGCGGGGGAGCGGGCGGTGAGCCCGCTCGTCTGGGCCGGCGTCGCGGCCTCCGCCCTCGCCCTCGCGCTGCTGGTCGCGCTGGTCGCCGTCCCGCGGCGTCCCCGGGTGGAGGTCACCCGGCTGGACCCGACGGCGGCCCCGGTGCTGCACGGTCGGCCGGCGCTCGCCGCGGCGGCACACCGGCTCGGTGACCGCGCGCTGCGCCGGATCGGCCGCCGGGACGCCCTGGCCGCCGCGCTGGAGCGGGCCGGCGTGCACCGGCCACCGGCGCAGGTGTTCGGGCTGGTCGTCGTCGGCGCGCTGGTGGGCGACGTCGTCGGTGGCCTGGCCTCCGGCCTGCTGGGCGGTCTCCTGCTCGCGCTGGTCGCCCCGGTCGCCGCCGTGGTCACCCTCGAGGTGCGCAGCCGCCGCCGGCGGACCGCCTTCGCCGAGCAGCTCGACGACACGCTGCGGCTGATGGCCAGCAGCCTGCGGGCCGGGCACAGCGTGCTCCGGGCGCTGGAGGCGGTGTCCCACGACGGGGCAGTGCCCACGAGCGAGGAGTTCGCCCGGGTGCTCAACGAGGTCCGGGTCGGGCGGGACGTCGTCCTCGCGCTGGACGAGGTGGCCGAGCGGATGCGCAGCGACGACTTCGCCTGGATCGCGCAGGCCGTGGCCATCCACCGCGAGGTCGGCGGCAACCTGGCCGAGGTGCTCGACCGGGTCGGCGCCACCATCCGCGACCGCGGCCAGCTCCGCCGCCAGGCGCAGGCGCTCTCGGCGGAGGGGCGCGCCTCGGCCGTCGTGCTGCTGACGCTGCCGATCGTCGTGGGTGGGGCGATGGCCCTGGTGTCACCGACCTACATCGGCCGGCTCGTCGACAACGGCACCGGGTTGGCGCTGCTGGTCACCGCCGGGCTGCTCATGGTCGTGGGGGCGCTCTGGGTGCGCCGCGTCGTGACGGTGCGGTTCTGATGCCCGCGCTCGTGTGGGCCGCGGTCGCCGCGCTCGTCGTCCCGGTCGCCGTCCTGGCCCACCTGACACTGACCCGCCCCGGCAAGGCCGGGGTCGTCGCTCGGCAGAACCTCACCCGCGGCCTGGTCACACCCGCCTTCGAGGTCGGCACGCTGGAGGCGCGGGGCACCGGTGCCGGCGCCGTCCTCCGCGCCCTGACGCCCGAGTCGGCGGCCCGCCGGATCCGCCGCATGATCGACGTCGCCGGCCGGCCGGCGAGCTTCACGATGACCCGCGTGCTGTGGGCCAAGCTCGGGCTCGCCGTCGCCGCGGCGCTGCTCGGTGGCCTCGTGCTGCTCGAGGCGCCCGGGTTCCCGGCCGGGCTGGCCGCCGTGGTGGCGGTGCTGGCCGCCTACCACCTGCCCGAGGCCGCGCTGTGGGGTCGCGGTCAGGAACGGCAGCAGGTCATCGGCCGCGAACTGCCCGACGTGCTGGACCAGATGACCATCGCGGTGGAGGCCGGCCTGGGCTTCGAGGCCGCGCTGTCCCGGGCGGCCACCACCGGCCGGGGTGCGCTCGCGGAGGAGCTGGTGCGCACCCAGCACGACATCGCCGCCGGCCGGCCGCGGCGCGCGGCCTACGAGGCCCTCGCCGCCCGCACCCGGGTGCCCGACCTGCGCCGCTTCGTCGGCGCGGTGAACCAGGCCGACGTCTACGGCATCCCGCTCGCCGACGTCCTGCGGGTGCAGGCCGACGAGATGCGCGTCAAGCGCCGTCAGCGGGCCGAGGAGCAGGCGATGAAGGTGCCGGTCAAGGTCACCTTCCCGCTGATGGTGTGCATCCTGCCGGCGCTGATGATCGTGGTCGTCGGCCCGGCCGTGCTGGGGCTCCTGGAGTCCCTGGGCTGACCCGCCCAGCGGGGTCCGCGGGTCAGAGCGCGTCGATCGGCAGGCCGACGTAGAGCATGCCGACCAACTCGCCGGTGGGGGAGTGCACCCCCGCGTACGCGGTGAAGTACGGCTTGCCGGCGACGGTGGCCGGGCCGGTGTACACCTGCCCGGAGAGCACCGTGGCCAGCACCGGGTTGGGCGAGCCGGTGACGTCGGTGCGCGCGAGGTAGGTGCCGACGTTGCGGCGCCCCTGCGGGTTCACCACGGTCGTCGCGACGCGCACCATGCTGCCCTCGGCGTCCAGGCGCTGGAACAGCGTGCAGCTGCCGCCCACCGCCGCGACCACGTCGTCGACCAGCCGCGAGGGGCGGTGCGGGTCGTCGTTCCAGGGCAGCACCGCACCGCCCAGCAGCAGCTCGGGCAGCTGCGCGGTGTGCGCGGCGCCGCTGACCTGTTCCTTCACCGTGTGCGCCCGCAGCTGGTCGCCGAGCGCGGCGCCGCCCTCGTCGTCCAGCAGGTCCTGGGCCAGGGAGAGCGCGCGGCGCACGTAGACCAGCCGCTGGCTGTCGGCCAGCTGCGCGACGGCCTCGGTGATCCGTGCCGAGCCGCTGGCGGCCCGGTCGACGTTGTCCACCACCCGGTCGGCGGCGTCCCGCTGCTGCTCGACGGCGGCGGCGATGGAGTCCTGCGCCTCGGCGATCGAGCCCAGCGTGCCGCTGATCCGCTGGATGACCTCGACGGCCTGCCGGGTCTCGGCCTGCACGGCGCCGATCTGGGCGCCGATGTCCTCGGCGGCCTGCGCCGTGCGGCCGGCCAGCTGCTTGACCTCGTCGGCCACGACGGCGAAGCCCCGGCCGACCTCGCCGGCGCGGGCGGCCTCGACGTAGGCGTTCAGCGCCAGGAACCGGCTCTGCTGGCTGATCGCGGAGATCAGCTGCACGATCTCGGTGATCGCTGCACTGGCGTTCTGCAGCGCGGTGATCCGCTCGTCGACCGCCTGCGCGTCCTGCACCGCGACCTCGGCGATCGACGAGGCGCGGCTGGTGCTGGCGGAGATGTCACCGATCGCGGCGCGCAGCTCGGCGAGGGACTCGGCCGCCTGGCGGGAGGTGTCGGAGACCTCGCGGCTGGCCTGGGACAGCACCCCGGCCTGCTGGGCGGCGGTCTCCATGCTGGCGTCCTGCTCGACCCGCCGGTGCGGCCGCGGCGCCGCCGCGGAGCGCGGCTGCGGCACCTCGACCGGCTCCACCGGCTCGGGAACCGCAGGGGCAGTGCTCCGTGTGGCTGACCAGCGCACGAGTCGACTCCTTCTCCGGGCACGCACCGTGCGCGACGCCCGACGTGGGGTGCGGGCCGCCGGGGCGTCGTTGCCGGCCGGCGGGCGCCGGGCGATCCTAAGCGGCTCTGGCCGGTGAAACCGCAGGTGAGCCGGGACTCGCCGGGAGCGCATCCCCCGCGCGGGGCACCGCGGGATCGTGGGAACGATGCCGCGGGACCCGCTGGTCAGCCCTGCGGCGAGCTGACCCGGTCGGCGGCGATGGTGACGACCAGCCGGGTCTGGTCCCGGCCGCCGAACCACGGGTAGGGGCCACCGAGGTACTTCTGCGCCAGCCGGTCGATGTGCTCGGCGGCGCCGTCCGCGGTGATCGACACGACCCGGCCGCGCACCGCGTAGTAGCGCGAGACGTCGTCCGGGTCGGCCACGTTCAGCGCCACCCGGGCGTCCCGCTCCATGTTCCGCACCTTCTGGAAGCCGGCGACGGTGTTGATCACCAGGTGGGTGCCATCGGTGTCCACCCAGGTCTGGGTCATCTGCGGGGCGCCGTCGGGCATCAGGGTCGCCACGAAGCAGGGGCTGGGGCGGCGGAGCAGGTCGAGCAGTCCGGCGGGCAGTTCCACGGTCGTCCTCTCGGGAGCGGATCGGGCGAGGGCGACCCTGTCACGGTCCGCCACGCGGTGCCCGAGGCGCACCGACCGGCGGGCAACAAGATGCCCCGCGATCGAGTGGCGCGCGCGACGGGCAGCCGACACAGTGAGCCGCGTGACGCCCAGCAACGGCAGCACCGCAGCACGCGATCGTCTCCCCACGCTCTCCCGCCGGCGCTTCCTGGCCGGGTCCGCGCTCGGCGCGCTCGCGCTCACCGGCTGCGGCACCGGGTTCGCGCTGCAGGGCGGTGGGACGGGCAGCCAGGAGGGCCGGCTCAGCTTCACCCTGTGGGCCGGGGACGTGGAGCTCGCCGCCTTCCGTGCCCTCGCCGACGAGTGGACGACGTCCAGCGGGGTGCCGGTGGCCTTCAACGTCGTCCCGTTCGGGGAGCTGCTCACCGGCATCGACGCCGGCCTGGCCAGCGACCGGGCGCCGGACCTGTTCCGGGTGACCTACCAGGACGTCGGGCTCTACGCCGCCGGCGGTGCACTGCTCGACCTCACCGACCGGCTGCCGGCCGGCGTGGCCGACGGCATCGCCGAGGCGTTCCGGCGGGCGGTCACCCACGAGGGCCGGCTGTACGGCATCCCGCACCACACCGACACCTCGCTCGTCCTCTTCGACGCCCAGGCGGTGGAGGCGGCGGGGCTGACCCCGCCGACGACGATGGACGACGCGTGGACCTGGGAGGAGTTCACCGACGCCGCCGGTCGGCTGCCTGCCGGGCCGGGCCAGTACGCCTTCGCGGTCAACTGGCAGCAGGCCGGCGCCTACCGCTGGCTGAACTGGGTGGAGCAGGCCGGCGGCCGGCTGCTGGACGAGGAGCTGACCGGCCCGGCGGTGCCCAGCCGTGCGGCCCGCGAGGCGCTCGCCCTGACCCAGTCGTTCTTCCGTGACGGGCTGGTGCCGCCGACCACCAGCACCAAGGGCTCCTACGCCGACGAGCTGTTCACCAACTCCACCGTCGGGATGGTGTTCGCCGGTGACTTCCTGCTGCCCACCCTGGACCCGCTCATGGCCGAGCAGGGCCGGCGCTACGGCGCCACCTTCCTGCCCCGCGCCGAGCAGGCGTCGGCCGACCTCGGCGGCAACGCGGTGGTGGCCACGGCCACGACGGTCAACGCCGAGGCGGCCGCGGACTTCCTGGCGTTCCTCGGCGGTGACGAGGCGCAGGCCCGGTTCTGCCAGGACGCCGTCGTGCTCCCCACCCGGACCTCGCTCATCGACCGCGGTCTGGACTACGCCCTGCGGCCGGACCTGATGGAGCTGTTCGTGCAGCAGGCGACCGCGATCACCCCGGAGCTGGTGGAGCAGGTGACCGTGCCGCAGTTCAACGCCGTCAACACCGCCCTGGTCGACCGGCTGGAACAGGCGTTCCTGGGCGGTGACGACCCGGCGGAGGTGCTCGACGGCCTGGCCGGCGACATCGAGGGGCGGTTGTCGTGACCACGGCCGCGCAGGCATCGGTGGTGCTCCCGGCAGCCGCGGCACCCGGACGGCGGTCCCGGCGCCCGGGAGCCGGCCGGGACGCCGCCGCGGCCTGGGGGCTGCTGCTGCCGAACCTGCTGCTGTTCGGCGTGTTCCTGCTGCTGCCGCTGGCGGCGACCTTCTGGCTGTCGCTCTACAGCTCCTCGGGCTTCGGGCCCCGGGACTTCGTCGGCACGCAGAACTACCGGGAGCTGTTCGGCGACAGCACCTTCTGGCGCTCGGCGGTCAACACCGCCGTCTACGCCGGCATCACGGTGCCGGTCTCGCTGGTGCTGGGGCTCGGCGTGGCGCTGGCGATGAACCGGCCGCTGCGCGGGCGGGGGCTGCTGCGCGCCGTCTACTACGTGCCCTACGTGATCAGCGGCGTGGTGGTGGCGGTGGCCGGCCGGTGGGTCTTCGACGAGAACGTCGGGGTGGTCAACCGGCTGCTGCAGGCGGTCGGGCTGCCGTCGGTGGCCTGGCAGTCGGAGGCCGCGCCGGCGATGACGGCGCTGGTGCTGATCAGCGTGTGGACCAAGATCGGCTTCGCCATGGTGGTGTACCTGGCCGCGCTGCAGAGCATCCCCGGCGAGTACCTGGAGGCCGCCGCGATGGACGGCGCCGGCTCGTGGCAGCGGCTGCGGCACATCGTCGTCCCGCTGCTGAAGCCGACCACGGTGTTCCTGGTCGTGCTGGGGGTGATCGAGAGCTTCCAGGTCTTCGACGTGGTCTACGTGCTGACCGGCGGCGGGCCCGGCAACGCCACCGAGATGCTGGTGACCTACGCCTACGCCGAGGGGTTCGACGCCCGCCGGCAGGGCTATGCGGCCGCGATCGGCGTCGTCACCTACCTGCTCGTCCTGGTGCTCACCGCGTTGTGGTGGCGCCGGCAGAAGGCCCAGGAGGCCGCGCAGTGAGCACCGCCGTTCGCCCCGCCCCGGCCCGCCGTCGCCGTCGCCGTCGTGGTGGGCAGGGGTGGCTGTCCTGGCGGGCTCCGGCGCTGGTCCTGGGCGCGCTGGTGATGCTCTTCCCGCTCTACTGGATGCTCGTCACCGCGCTCAGCGACGGCGGGACCCTCACCAGCGGGCCGCTGCGGTTCTGGCCCGAGTCGCCCAGCCTGGAGGCCTTCCGGCGGGCGTTCGAGCTGCTGCCCTTCGGCCGGTTCTTCCTGAACTCCGCCGCCATCGCCGTCGTCGCGATGGCGCTGTCGGTGTCGCTGAACCTGCTCGCCGGCTACGTGCTGGCCAAGTACCGCTTCCGCGGCCGGCAGGTGGTGTTCGTGCTGATCCTGTCGACGCTGATGATCCCGGTGCAGGTGGTGATGGTTCCGCAGTTCCAGCTGGTCGCGGGGCTCGGCTGGGTCGACTCCTACTGGGCGGTGATCGTGCCCCGGGCCGCGGAGGCCTTCGGCATCTTCCTGTGCCGGCAGTTCATGCTGAACATCCCCGACGAGGTGCTGGAGGCCGCCCGGATGGACGGGGCGGGGCACCTGCGGGTGTTCTGGTCGATCGTGCTGCCGATGTGCCGGCCGTTGATCGCGGTGCTGGTGATCCTGACCTTCATGTACCGCTGGAACGAGTTCGCCTGGCCGCTGATCGTGCTCAACGACCAGTCGCTGTTCACCGTCCCGATCGGGCTGGCGTTCCTGCAGGGCCAGTACGGCACCGACTACCCGGCGCTGATGGGGATGGCCCTGGTGTCGACCCTGCCGATCCTGGCGGTCTTCGCGTTCTTCCAGCGGCAGTTCGTGGAGGGCGTCGCGCGGAGCGGTCTGCGGTAGCGCGCGGAGCGGTATGCGGTGGGGCGTGCGCGGGCCTGGCTCAGTGCAGGGCGGTGGTCAGCCGGACGGTGAGGCCGGTGCCGTCGTCGACGACGTCGACGTGGTCGCACAGCTGCCGGGCCAGCCACAGCCCCATGCCGCCTCGGGACAGGTCCTCGCCGTGGGCCGGGCCGTAACCGGCGAACGGGTCGTCCATGCCCGTGCCGCCGTCGCTGATCGTGCACACCACCCGGTCGGCCGACGCCCACAGCCGCAGCTGCACCGGCGGGCCACCGTGCCGCACCGCGTTGGAGCTCATCTCGTCGATGGCCAGGTGCAGGTCCTCCAGGCGGTCCCGGTCGCCGTCGAGGGCGGCGAGCCGCCCGCCCACCGCGTGCCGCAGCCCGATGTAGTCGCGCACGTCGGCCACGTCCAGCAGCGGCTCGGTGCGCTCCAGCGGCTCGTCCGGCGTGGGCAAGCTGCGCAGGAAGCCGGCCGGGTCGACGAACTCCGGGTTGGCCACCCGGCCCTCGCCGGTCACCAGGTGCGGGTGGGTGCGCAAGCCGGTCGCGACCACCTCGGCCGGGATCACCCGCGTGTCGTAGGTGCACAGCCCCCAGACGCCCCAGGGGCGCAGCACCTCGTTGACCGCGGCCTCGTAGCGCTGCCACTCCAGCCAGTCCCGCGGCGTCGCGCCGAAGTCGGTCTGGCCGACGATGCGCACGTGCCGCGGTTCGTCCCCGCCCCACCGGTCGGCCAGCCGGCGCAGCTCGGTGATCGCGGCCGGGGTGCGCCCGGGGTGGACGTCGGCCTGGCTGAGCACCTGCAGCCGGTCGTGCGGGCCGAGTGCGTCCTGCAGCAGCGCCGCCGAGGGCTCGTCGGTGGCGATCACCGCGACCTCCCCGGCGTCGAGCCCGGCGCGCAGGAAGGGCACCGCGCCGGCGGCCAGCTCCTCGGGGCTGTCGTGCAGCAGCAGGTCGTGCACGTACCGGGAGGGGCCCCGCTCGGTCGTCGTCACGGTGGAGCTCCCTCCGGTCGTCGTGGTCCGACCTGCGCCGGAGTGCCGGGCCCACGGTAGGCCGACCGGCCGCGGCACGCTGAGCGTGGCTCCCCGCGGACGTCCGTCGCGCCGTCCGTTCACGGGGTGGCCGGGTCCGCCGGCACGCCGGCGGACACCCGGTTCGGGCCCGCCTCGACCGGCCGTGGCCGGTCCTGCCGGTGCAGCCGGACGGCCACGAGGGCGACGTCGTCCTCGGGGCGGCCGTCGACCAGCCGCTCGATCAGCGCGTCGCACAGCTGCTGCAGCGGCAGGCCCGCCAGGTCGGCCAGGTGGGTGCGCAACCGGGCGAGGCCGGCGTCCAGGTCGCTGTCCCGGCGCTCGATCAGGCCGTCGGTGTACAGCAGCACCGTCGTCCCGCGGTCGAGGGTGACCACCTGCTCGGTGCGGGTGACCGTCGGGTCGACGCCCAGCAGCAGGTCGGCCTTCCAGTCCGCGAGCACCACGACGTCGCCCGCGGGGTCGATCGCCAGCGGCGGCAGGTGCCCGGCGTTGGCCCACACCATGCGGGTCACCCCGCGCCGGAGCTCGTCGTCGGTCTGCTCGAACCGGGCGATCGCCGCGGTGGCGAGGGTGTCCAGCTGGAGCACGGTCATCGCGGCGTCCAGCCCGCGCAGCACCTCGGCCGGGCCGGCGTCGCTGTAGGCGGCGATCCCGCGCAGCAGACCGCGCACCTGGCCCATCGCGGCGGCCGCCGCGGTGTCGTGCCCGGCCACGTCGCCGATCACGAGCATCGTCGCGCCGTTGGGCTGCAGGAAGGCGTCGTACCAGTCGCCGCCGACCCGCGCGGCCTCCACGGCCGGCAGGTACCGCACCACGATCTCCGCGTGGTCCGGCTCCGGCGGGTCGGTGAGCAGGCTGCGCTGCAGCCCCTCGGCGAGGGCCTGCTGCTGCCCGTACAGCCGGGTGTTGTCCAGGGCCAGCCCGGCGCGGTCGGCGACGTCCTGCGCGGTGGCCAGCTCCGCGTCGGTGGGCACCCGCCCGTCCTCGAAGTACAGGCTGAGCAGCCCCAGGGTCCGGCTCCGGCCGCGCAGCGGGAGGGCGACCACCCGGTCGGGCGCCAGCTCGGCCAGCAGGTCGCGGGCCTCGCCGGGCACCAGCAGGTCGAGCAGCTCGGGCAGCGTCGCGGTCGCCGCCTGCCCGTGGCGCATCGACCACACGGCCGGGGCGGCCGCCGGCAGCGCGCCCAGCCGCAACGTCGAGTAGCGGGCGACCCGGGCGGCGACCTGCGGGTCCGGGTGCCACGAGCCGACGTCGGTCGGCGCCCCCGTCGACGGGTCGAGCACCGAGACGATGCACCAGTCACCGAGCGCGGGCACCACGATCCGGGGCAGGGCCGCGACCGCGGAACCCGCGTCCAGGGTGGAGGCGAGCTCGGCGCTCACCTGGGCCAGCAACGCGAGCCGGCGGGCGGACCGCTCGACCTGCTCCTGCGCCCGGCGTCGCTCGGTGACCTCGATGAAGTAGACCGACAGCCCGTCGGGGGTCGGCCAGGCGCGCACCTCGTACCAGCCGTCCAGCGGCGCGGGGTAGTGCGCGTCGAAGGCGATCGGCTCGCCGGTGGCCACGGCCTGCCGGTAGTTCTCCTCGAAGACGCTGTTCACCGCCGCCGGGAAGGCGTCCCAGATGACCTGGCCGAGCAGCTCGTCGCGGTGCCGGCCCAGCAGCCGCTCGGCCTCGGCGTTCACCGCGGCGAAGCGCCACTGGGCGTCCAGGGAGTAGAAGCCGGCCGGCATCGCCTCCAGCACGCGGCTGACCCGGGCCTCCTCGGCCACCTCCGCGGTGACGTCGTAGGCCACCCCGATCACCCGGCTGGCCCCGCCCTCGGGGCCGCCCAGGGCCCTGCCGCGGGCGGAGATCCACCGGGTGTGCCCGCCGGGCAGCACGATCCGGTAGTCGGCCTCGTACTCGCCGCAGGTGCCGATCGCGCTCTGCAGGGCGTCGGACACCCGGGCCAGGTCGTCGGGGTGCAGCCGCGCGTTGAACGCCTCGATGGTCTGCGCGAAGGTGCTCGGGTCGTAGCCGAACATCGTCATCAGGCGCTCGTCCCAGACCAGCCGGCCGGTGCGCAGGTCCCAGTCGAACGTGCCGATCCCGGCGGCGTCGATCGCGAGCTGCGCCCGGACCCGAGCTCCCTCGAGGTCGTCCAGGCCGCCGACCCATGTCGGCTCCACCACGGCCACCCACTCCACGCATCGCCCGGCGGCTGCGCCGGAGGTAGACGACCGCTGACTGCTGAACGGCCCGCAGGCAGTTATGTCACGCGCAACAGGCTGGAGCAAGCACCCCGGCGCAGATCACGTCGCCGTTCCCGTCCGGTGGGAGTCCGGTGCGCGGGTGGTCACCGGCCTGTGCGATAAACCGTGCCATGACTGCGCGTCCGGCCCCCGCATGAGCACCCCCCGCACGAGCACCGCCCCATGAGCACCGCGTCCTCCGCACCGACCCGGGTCGAGGGTGCCGCCGTCGACAAGGGCCTCAAGAGCGGGGCGCTCGGGTTGGTCTCCTCGATCGTCCTGGGCGTCTCCTCCACCGCACCGGCCTACGCCCTCGCCGCGACCCTGGGCTTCGTCGTCATCGCGGTCGGGGTCGACGCACCGGCGATCATGCTGCTCGCCTTCGTGCCGATGTGGCTCATCGCCGTCGCCTACTCCGAGCTGAACAAGCGCGAGCCCGACTGTGGGACGACGTTCACCTGGGCCGCCCGCGCCTTCGGGCCACGCACCGGCTGGATGGGTGGCTGGGGGATCATCGCCGCCGACGTCATCGTGATGGCCAACCTGGCCCAGATCGCCGGCTCGTACGGGTACCGGCTGCTCGGGCTGGACGGGCTGGCCGAGAGCGCCTTCTGGACGACGCTCGCCGGCGTCGGCTGGATCGCCCTGATGACCTGGATCTGCTACCGCGGCATCGAGCCGACGGCGCGGCTGCAGATGGTGCTGCTGGCCATCGAGGTCGTCGTCCTGGTCGCCTTCGCCGCCTACGCCCTGGTCAAGGTGTACGGCGGGACGGCGCCGGCGGGCTCGCTCACCCCGTCGCTGTCCTGGCTGTGGCCCTCGGGCGTCAGCTGGACGGCGATGACCGAGGCACTGCTGCTGGCCATCTTCATCTACTGGGGCTGGGACTCCGCGGTCGCCGTCAACGAGGAGACCGCCAACCCGACCCGCTCCCCGGGGCGCGCGGCGATCATCTCCACGGTGCTGCTGGTCGGCATCTACACCGTGGTGTCGGTGGCCACCGTCGCCTTCGCCGGGGTCGGCACCGAGGGCATCGGGCTGGGCAACGAGGCCAACGCCGAGGACGTGTTCGCCTCGCTGGGGGCGACGGTCTTCGGTGGCGGGGTCTTCGGGCACACCTTCGAGGCGCTGCTGATCATCTCGGTGCTCACCTCAGCGGCGGCGTGCACCCAGACGACGATCCTGCCCACCGCCCGCGGCTCGCTGTCCATGGCCGCCTACGGCGCGCTGCCCCGCTCCTTCGCCCGGATCCACCCGCGCTACTTCACGCCGACGGTCTCCACGGTGTGGATGGGGCTGGTGTCGATCGCCTTCTACGTCGGCCTGACCCTGGTCAGCGAGAACGTGCTGATCGACTCGATCACCGCCACCGGCATGCTGATCGCGTTCTACTACGGCCTGACCGGGTTCGCCTGCGCCTGGGAGTTCCGCCGCTCCCTGCACTCGGTCCGCGACGTGCTGATGCGGCTGGTGCTGCCGCTGCTCGGCGGGCTGTTCATGCTCGCCGTCTTCGTCCTCGCCTGCATCGAGTACGCCGACCCCGACTACGGCGAGACGGTGCTGTTCGGCGTGGGCGGCGTGTTCGTGGTCGGCGTCGGCTCGCTGGTGCTGGGCCTGGTGCTGATGGTGGTCTGGAACCGGGTCGCCCCGGCGTTCTTCCGCGGCGAGACGATGCTGCGCGGCACCGGTGACCTGGTGCTCGACCGGGCGACGGCGACCGTGGCGCTGCCGGACTCGCAGGAGGCCACGGTCATCGCCCCCGACCGCTCCAACCTCCCGCCGGGCCGGGAGCCCTGGGACCCCCGCGGCTGAGCTCAGCGTTGGATCAGGTCAGGTGAGTTCAAGCGGTCGTTGCATCACCTGTTGGTTGAGGTGGTGAGAGTAGGTCGTTGAGGGCTTCGGCGGGGGTTCGCCAGCCGAGGGTCTGGCGGGGTCGGCCGTTGAGTTCGGCGGCGACCA